>NZWU01000018.1 GCA_002701705.1 Gammaproteobacteria bacterium | reverse complement strand
AAAAATACAATTCACAAAAAAGAAGGAAAAGGCAACGACAAACTCCATCCTTATAAAAACAAAAAAACAGATTTTAGAATATTTAAATCAAAAGAGAACCAGTTTTAGCTTTGAGATTGATCCTGAAGGTACAAGGTTCCAGAAGCAAGTCTGGAAGAAAATATCACTGATTGGGTATGGCAAAACTTTATCTTATTCAGATATTGCAAAAAAAATTAATAATTCACCCAGAGCTGTAGGTAATGCATGTGGGGCTAATCCTTGCCTGCTGGTCATACCATGCCACAGGGTCATTTCTAAATCTGGAAACACAGGAGGTTTCTCATCATTCGGTGGAATTGTTCAAAAAGAAAGGTTGTTGTCTCTTGAGATTAATTAAATCTAACTAATTGGTTTCATCATGGCTTCAAGAAGGACATCAGAATTCATATAAACTAGATAGACATATACTATAAGCCCGAGCACTCCAAAGATTTTAGAATCTATGAATGTAGTGAGTTTTAAGATTCTAGCAACACACTGGGTTATGTTGTAAGCAAAATAACCTACTGCGCCAAAAAATACCAAACTGATAAATGCTAACATGACTTCAGTGTACCACTAAACCTAAATTATTCTAGTACAACCTCAATTGTCCTTGGTATTAAACACACTTTTCCATCTACACCTCTGAATGCAGCTGAATAATTTAGAAACGCCCCAAAGGGTGTTATAGCATCAACCATTCTATCAAACGCATAACCAATGCCGGTCGCTAGGAAAACACTTTCATCAACAAGCTTTTCATCCTCTGTTAGTGGGAAGACACCATGTTCTCCTTTTAGATCATCTTTTTCACAATAAACATTGATTGGCCCACAAGTACCCACATAAGAAATCTCTGCAGGAGCATCAATGCTGAGTTTTGTTGTTGTAGAGAACAATGAGCATTTTGCAGATATGGGTGTGTCGTGTTTATCGACCGTATTAATTTGCATAATAAAACTAACTTGTCCATCAGGAGTTGATGCACAACTACTCATCAACATGATTACAATTGGTAAAAAAAATTTAATATTTCTCATTTTAATTGATAGCATGCTAAATATTATGATGATTCAAGGGCGGTCAAGACTGAGTCCATAGAAGCTTTTGCATCTCCAAAAAGCATTCTTGTATTATCTTTAAAGAAAAGTGGGTTTTGTATGCCCGCATAGCCAGTCGCCATACTTCTTTTAAGAACTATCGAAGTCTTACCTTTCCAACATTCCAAAACAGGCATGCCTGCAATTGGACTATTTGGATCGTCTAGTGCCGATGGGTTCACAATATCATTCGCCCCTATAATTATCGAAGTGTCCACCCCTGGAAAATCTTCGTTTATTTCATCCATTTCAAAAACAATATCATATGGTACCCTAGCTTCTGCCAGGAGTACATTCATATGTCCAGGCATTCTTCCCGCAACAGGATGAATGCCAAAGCAAACTTCAATTTTCCTGTTTTGGAGTAATTTAACAATTTTATTGACGGTGTGTTGTGCTTGAGCTACTGCCATTCCATAGCCTGGGATAATCATTACTTTCTTAGATGATAATAATAATTCACACACATCTTCTGGTTCAACAGCAGTCACCTCACCCTGATCTTCGCTTGTAACAATGTTTGCCGATGGTCCATCTGTTCCAAATCCTCCAGCAATGACAGAAATAAAACTTCTGTTCATAGCTTGACACATAATATAGCTCAGAATTGCCCCACTACTTCCAACAAGAGCTCCTACAACAATTAACAAATCATTGCCTAACATAAATCCAGTAGCTGAAGCTGCCCACCCAGAGTAACTATTTAACATACTTACAGCAACCGGCATATCTGCGCCACCAATAGCCATAATTAAATGCATTCCTAAAATTAAAGATACTGCTGTCATGATGATTAGAGGGGTCGTGGCAGCAGTAACGCTCTCTGTAGTTACAAAAATGTATCCATATATGCATATGACAATAATTAAAATTAAATTTAACCAGTGACGGCCAGGCAGTAGAAGTGGATTTCCGCTAATCGCCCTGCTTAATTTACCATAAGCAATGACTGAACCAGAGAAGGTCACCGCACCAATAAATATTCCAATGTAAATTTCAATTTCATGGATTACTTTTTCTACTCCTTGATAACTGACAGTCACATCTAGGAAATTGACATATCCAACAAGTACTGCAGCAATTCCAACTAAACTGTGCAGTATTGCAACTAATTCTGGCATATGTGTCATCTTTACTTTTTTTGCTAAATAAATACCAATTAAACCACCTAGAGCCATTAAAATAAAAATCAGAAATAAATTTTTAGTGACATGAGGTCCTAGGAGTGTGGCTATTATGGCAATAGCCATTCCTAACATCCCATACAAATTGCCTTTTCTTGCAGATTCTGGATGGCTCAATCCACCAAGAGTAAGGATAAATAATACGGTTGCTCCTATATAAAGTGCTTGGGCTAATTCTAGATTAATTTCCATATTCAGTTCCTATTTCTTGAACATATCTAGCATTCTTTTAGTTACGGCAAAACCACCAAAAATATTTATGCTAGTAATAAAAATTGCTAATGACGCCATAACAGTAAGTATAAAATTATCTGATGATATCTGAATTAACGCACCAATAATGATAATACTGCTGACAGCATTGGTGACTGACATTAAGGGCGTATGCAGAGAACTAGTGACATTCCAGACAACCATATAACCAACAAAACATGCAAGAACAAAAACTGTAAAATGAGCCATGAAAGAAGCTGGGGCAACAGAACCAAGTCCTATCAAGGCTAACATGGACAATATAAACCCAGCAAAAGTGTTCATTTTTTTTGGCATCTTTTTTTTCATAACTGCTGATGTTGATTTTTTAAGAGTTTCTTTTTTGATAGCAGTGTTTTCTTTTTTGATTTCTGGAGGCGGCCAAGTTACTTTCCCCTCTCTAACAATTGTCATACTTCTTACAACCTCATCATTCATGTTGAATACCATTTGCCCATTCTTTTCTGGAGTCATATCATCAAATAGATGTTGCATGTTTGTGGCATAAAGTTGGCTAGCCTGTGTAGGTAATCTTGATGGTAAATCTGTGTAACCAATTACAGTGATGCCATTTGCATTTATGGCCTTATCTTTTTGTGTCAGTTCGCAATTACCACCCTGTTCTGCCGCTAAATCAACAATCACACTTCCAGGTTTCATTAATTCAACCATTTTTCTTGTTATTAACTTGGGTGCAGGCTTACCAGGTATTAATGCTGTAGTAATAATGATGTCAGTGTCTTTGCATTGTTTTTCAAATAATTCATATTCCGCCTTTATATATTCTTTACTCATTGTTTTAGCGTAACCACCTGAACCGGATCCATCCTCATCAATATTGACCGTCAAAAATTCTGCATTTAAACTTTCAACCTGAGTCTTAACATCCTCTCTAGTATCAAATGCCCTGACAATTGCACCAAGACTACTAGCTGTTCCTATAGCACTTAATCCAGCAACTCCTGCTCCAATGACCAGTACTTTGGCAGGCGGTATTTTGCCTGCAGCAGTTATTTGCCCACCAAAAAATCTAGAAAAAGAATGACTGGCCTCGATTACAGCCCTTGAACCAGCAATATTTGCCATACTGCTCAATGTATCAAGCTTTTGAGCTCTTGAAATTCTTGGAACAGCATCCATTGCGATGACGTTGATATTGTCTCTAGCTAGAGAATTTAATTGATCTTTATTTTGATGTGGTGAGAAAAAAGAAATTAGAGTTTTGCTTTGGTTTATTTTTTGACTTTCAGTTGGCGTAGGAATGTTGATTTTAACAATTATATCTGATGAATCCCAAAGTTNCTGANCGGTATCAACTAATTTTACACCTAGTTCTTTATAATGATCATCAGTAAAATTGGCATTTTCTCCAGCCCCTTTTTCTATTTGTACTTCATAACCAAACTTCAACAGCTTAGCCGCTACACCNGGAGTTATAGCAACTCTATTTTCATTTGAAAATATTTCTTTTGGAATTCCAATAATCAAGAATTTTCCCTAACTTTAGTCCTGNATAAAAATAACATAATTTTAATATTAATTCAGCATCTTATTATATAGTTCTATCAATAATTGAAAAAATAAGTTCTTTAAAAATAGAGTTATCTTTTCCGAATATCACTGATTTTTTTGTTGCTTGGTCAGCCAATATTTTGCAGTATTTTTTAACCTCACTTGTATTTTTAAAAAGTAGTATGCTTCCTTTGTTCTGCATTAAATCTTTTTTGATATTTTTTCCTAATATTCTTTTACTACCAATTGAATCGAGCAGATCATCAGTAGCTTGAAAAATTAAACCAAAATTCTTGCCATATAGGATAGCATTATCAATTTCTTTTTTACCGGAACATTTCATTATGAATGGAGCGCAGGCACAAAACTCAAATAATCTTGCTGTCTTCAAATAATGCATTTGTAAGATTTCAGCTTGGCTTACTTTTTTTCTTTCATAGAGCAAATCTAAAGATTGACCGCCAGCTAATCCTTCTCTACCAGATATCTGTGCTAGAGTTTTAATCAACTTACTTCTTACATGTGGGTCAGGATGTGTTTTTTTATCAGCTAAAATTTCAAAGGCTAATGTTAGTATGCTATTTCCAGAAAGTATTGCCGTAGCCTCATCAAATTTTTTATGTGTTGTTAAAACGCCTCTACGTAAATCATCATTATCCATCGCTGGTAAATCATCATGGATTAATGAATAACAGTGGATTAACTCTACAGCTAATGCAACTCTCATATAATTACTTTTTTTAATTTTTAAATAATTTGATAAACTTATAACTAAAAATGGTCTCAGCCTTTTTCCTCCATTAAGTACCCCATAAATCATAGCTTTTGATAAAAAAGATTTATGTTTAAACTTCATTAAATAAGAGTTAGCGTATTTATCAAACTCCATTATTTTTTTTGTTATTATTTGTTCTACTTTCATGACATATTAGAATTTAATCATATAACAATAATCTATTATTCCAGATATAAATTTAACATATTTAAACTTTTTGAGTTAAGATGGTCTTATGTCTCAACGAACACTGATTGATGCAAGAAATACTGCATGTCCGGGACCTCTCATGGAATTAATTGCAGGCATTAAATTGATAGAGATTGGGGATGAAATTGAATTGCTATCTAATGACCCGGGGACTGCTGGTGATGTGCCAACATGGTGTTCAAAAATTGGACATAAATTAGTAAGCAAGACAAAAGTTGATGATCATTGGAGTATGGTTGTCAGTAGAGAAAAGTAAATTATATAAGGGGTAAATAATGAGTAAAAAAGTAGTTATTGTTGGCTCTGGTATGGCTGGCAGTATCATCGCAAATGGGTTGGCTAGAAAGTTAACTCGTGAACTTGATAATGGCACAGCTGAAATAATTGTTATTGGTGCAACAGACAAACACCTTTACCAACCTGGTTTATTATATCTGGCCTTTGGAAGAACCAGGGAAAGTGAATTAGTCAGGAACCAGAGAGAACTTCTTGATAAAAGGATTAAATTTCATGTTGATCCTGCAACACATATTGATGTTGATGCAAAAAAAGTAACAACTGCATCTGGAAAAGTTTATGAAGGGAATTATCTTGTAATTGCAACCGGATCTAGACTTGTGCCTGAAAGTGTTCCAGGTTTAGCAGAAGGAGCGCATAATTTTTACAGTGTTGATGGTGCTAAAAAAATGAGAGATGCTTTAAAAACATTTGAGGGTGGCAAGGTTGTCGTTAATGTCAATGCGCCTCATAAATGTCCAGTTGCTCCAATTGAAATAACTTTAATGTTAAGGGATTATCTAAAAGAAAAAGGGGTTCTTGAAAAATCTGAAATAACATATACATACCCAGTAGGTAGAGTACATGCTATGGAACCAGTGGCAAATTGGGCAGCTCCAGAGTTTGAAAAACTTGGGATAAAAGCTGAAACACTTTTTAACACAAAGGAAGTTAATGTTAAGAAAAAAACAATTACTTCAGAAGAGGGAACAACCCTTAGTTATGATTTCTTGGTAACAATACCGCCGCATAAAGGCCAACAAGTTGTCGAGGATTCTATACCTGAAGCAAAAGGCGGTTGGTGTCCTACAGATAAAACTAAGTTATATCTTGAAGGTAAAACAGATGTGTTTATTTGCGGAGATACTACCAACATACCTATTTCTAAGGCGGGCAGTACAGCTCATTTTGAAGCTGACACAATTGTGGATAATATTGGCTCGCTAATACAAGAAGGGACTATGGCGAGAGATTATGATGGAAAAGTTTTCTGTTTTATTGAAACTGGAAAAGATACCGGATCATATGTTTGGTTTAATTATACGACACCACCAAATCCTGGTGCTCCATCAAAATCAGTTCATAGATTTAAATTAGCTTATAACAAGATGTATTGGTTGTCAGCTAAAGGACTATTATAGGAGGAATCATGAGTACTAACGGAAATTTTGAAATAGATCGTTTTCTCCAAGCTGGATCTGATGCGCTAACTGATAATATCACAGAAAGATTGGCTACAACTGCTTCGAATGGTTTGGAAGTAGTTGATAGATTGAATGATCCTGATACTAAAGCAGCAGTTTTACAGTTGCTTGATAATCTTAGGGATCTTCATAGGTCAGGTGCATTAACTTCATTAAGTGAAGTAGTAGATAAAACTGCTAACCAAAGATTTGAAGGTGGCATTTTGTCAACCATATCTATGCTTGGTAAACCTGAAGCGCAAAAAAGCCTGCAACTATTGCTTAATGTTGCTGCTTGTTTGTGCCAACAACGTAAAAAGCTTTAATTTATAATTATAATCTTTTTGAAAATAAACCATATCTAGTTATTAGGTATGGTTTGTTGTTTTTTGTGTTTAAAAGATACACGATGAAAGAGTATACTTTGTCATAATGGAAAAAACTAAAACATTTCTTATACTTTTACTTATTGTGATTTTAGCAATATTTGCTCTTGGTGATTTTGCTAATGTCTTACTCTCTTTCATTAATAACAACCTTGAAAAAATAAAAATTATACAAACCAATAATCCATACCTAATCGAAATAATATTTTTTACAATCTACGTTCTTGCTACAACAATTTCTTTACCTGTAGCATCAATACTCGGATTATTGTCAGGCATGATTTTTGGATTAATAACCGCTGTTGTCCTAGTTTCATTCGCATCCACAATTGGTGCGACTTTTGCTTTTTTAATTTCTCGTTACTTATTCCGAGACTATGTAGAAACAAAATTTAATGAGCAGTATAAAAAAATAAATGATGGTTTCATCAAAAACAGCGGTTATTATTTATTTGCACTTAGAATGTGTGTAATTTTCCCATATTTTGTAATCAATTTAGTTTCTGGATTGACTACTATCAGAACTTCTATTTTTTATATAATTAGTCAAATTGGTATGCTTCCAGGAACTATTATTATAATTTTGCTTGGGAGTAATATTGGTAATTTAATTAGTGCAAATGTTGGTATTGGAATGGAAATGATTTTACTCCTAACCGCACTGGGATTATTGCCATTAATATCACGTTATTTATTTCAAAATTGGCTCACATGATAAGTTTAATTGTGTGCCGGAAAGAGGAATCGAACCTCTGACCTACGCGTTACGAATGCGTTGCTCTACCAACTGAGCTATTCCGGCAAATTGATCCCTGTGATGATATATAATAATAAAATACTGTATAATAATATACCTATATGAGCATGAATGTATTTATAAACAAAACAAAAACAAGCACCCCTAAAAAAACTTCTATTGAATTATTGCTTATAAATCTTGGCGTTGAAAATAAATTCATTGCTGTAGAGGTTAACCAAGTTATAGTACCTAAGTCAAACTATGGAAATTACTATTTAAAAGAAAATGATAAAGTAGAAATCATTAAAGCTATTGGGGGAGGCTAATGAAAGATAAATTATTAGTCATTAATAATAAACAATACACATCAAGATTAATTGTTGGTACAGGGAAATACAAAGACCTTCAAGAGACTAAACTTGCTGTAGAAGCTAGTTCAACAGAAATGGTTACTGTTGCAATAAGAAGAGTTAATATTGGCCAAGATAAAAATGAAAAAAGCTTATTGGATTACGTGGACCCAACAAAGTATACAATTCTACCTAATACGGCAGGATGTTACACAGCAGAAGATGCAATTCGAACTTGTAATCTGGCATCTGAAATTTTAAATGGTGAAAAATTAGTAAAATTAGAAGTTTTGGGTGACAAAAAAACACTGTACCCAAATATTGCTGAAACTCTAAAAGCCGCAAATCAACTTGTTAAGGATGGTTTTAAAGTAATGGTTTACACAACAGATGACCCCCTCGTTGCAAAAGAACTTGAACTGCAAGGTTGTATATGTGTTATGCCTCTAGGTGCAGCAATTGGATCTGGAATGGGAATACAAAATACCTACAATATTTCAACAATTGTAGAAAATTCAGAAGTACCAATAATAGTTGATGCAGGGGTGGGAACGGCTTCAGACGCAACCATTGCTATGGAACTTGGTTGTGATGGGGTATTGATGAATACAGCAATTGCCTGTTCATCGAACCCTATATTAATGGCTAGCGCAATGAAGAAAGCTGTTGAGTCAGGAAGAGAAGCCTTCTTAGCTGGGCGTATTCCAAAAAAGAAGTATGGATCTCCTTCGTCACCTGTGGAAGGGAATATTTTCGTTGATAAGGAATAATTTAAAACCTAAATTCTATAGTAACCACCGAACACGGAATCGGATTAGAAACGATTCATTCAATGAAAAAGAATTATTTTCCCAAGCACAAGAGGCTCTTAAACAGAGAAGAAAAATTTTTTTAGAAGTTGGTTTTGGTGATGGTAAATCAGTTATTGATATTGCAAATAAGAATCCTGGGGTTTCTTTTTTTTGTATCGAAACATATTCTAAAGGAGTAAACCTTCTAACTGAAAGAATTCAGGATGAAAAATTAAATAATATTTTTATGTTATATGGTGATGCAATAGAAATAATAGAAAAACTATTTAATAACAAAACTATTGACAAAATATATGTTTTTTTCCCTGACACTTGGCCAAAAAGAAAACATAAAAAACGTCGAATAATAAATACTTATACAGTCAACTTATTTTTTATGAAACTCAAGAAAAATGGGGTCTTTCACTTTACAACAGATAATATTAATTATGCTTATGAAGCTCGCACTTTAATATCAAATTATTTTTCCACAAAAAAGAAGGTTTCATTTAGCCACAATAGAGGTGATCGACCAATTACAAAATATGAAAAAAAAGCGCTTATTAAAAAAAATATTATCTATGATCTAATAATTAGTAATTAATTTCTCATTAACCTTTCTAAGACTAGAGACAATATAAAACCAAAAACAATACCTGTCCAAATATGGGTTGTTATTCCAGCATAAATTTCTATATGGAATATAGGAAATAATAGTGTGCTAAAAAATGTTCCCCATACGATAATTCCATCTTTTTTGCTTTCTCTGAAAATTTCTATCATTTTCTTTATTTCAATGAGTGGAAGAATAGCTAAGATAATAATTATTCCTAAAGTTGCATGTGGCAAATAGAATAGGGTTCCTGTCAATAATAATAAGCTTAAGCCAACTACAATTGATGTAACGATAGATGTAAAACCACTAAATCCATTTGCAACTACACACACAGATGATCTTGAGAATGAACCAGATACTGGATAACTGCCCGAAAGGCCCGAACTGATATTGGCCAATCCTTGTCCAAATAATTCCTGATTAACATCAAATCTAGATGCGCTTTTTGTCTCTAATTCTTGTGTCTCCCTAACAGCCATTTTTATTGAAAGGGTTTGCGCAATTGCTAAAGCTTCCATGAAACCAACAAAGGTAATGATAATAGTATGTATCATAAACATTGGCCAAGATATTTTTATATTCTCAAAAGAAGGAATTGTAAGCGCTGGTAACCCTTCATCTATATGCCCAACTATGGGTCCCTCATAAGCAAAAAGAATAGATGCAACTAATGAAATAATAACCGCTGTTAATACTGCAAAATTATTTACAAATGCATTGCTTGATTTAATTTTCATAATATAAATAATTAAGATTGCAGCAATTGAAATCAAAATTGCAAAGCCATTTGTCGAATTTACTGAATAATCAATTAAGCTTTGTAAATTATTTAGTTCTATTTTTGGAAATCCAATTATCTTGTGGAATTGTGAAGCTCCAATAATCAATGCGGCTGCTGATGTAAAGCCAATGATTACATGCCTGGGAATTTTATCAAAAAGTTTACCTGCTTTTGTAAGGGAAAGAATAATCTGAAAAAAACCAACAGAGAATGCGAGAAGTATTGCATAAAAAATATATAAATTAGCTTCACCTCCAGCCAGTGACCCTGCTGCAACCGCTGTTAAAAGGCTCACCATCGCTACAGGTCCAGTTGCAAGATATCGTGATGAACCAAAAAAAGACGCTATTGCGACAGGTATGAAGGCAGCGTATAAACCATACTTGGGTTCAACCCCAGCCAGCATTGCATATGCCATAGATTGGGGAATGAGTATAGTTGCTAATGTAATGCCAGCAATAATGTCTCTATTTAGAAAATTTCTGTTAGCGAAGACTTCTGGCAGCCAACTGCGGAAATTAAACAACATTGAAATCATGCTGTTTTTTTGCAATCAGTTATTAATTTTACGTATGAATTTACTATAATGGTTCATTATAGCATAAATTCAATCTAAACGCTGGGGGATGTAGACAATGGAATTTAGGCAGCTGGGTAAGACTAATCTTAAGGTGAGTTTATTGTGTCTTGGCACTATGTCTTTTGGTGAACAGAATACTGAAAAGGAAGCTCACGAACAATTAGATTGTGCAATTGATGCTGGTATTAATTTTATAGATACGGCAGAAATGTATGCAATTCCACCAAAGGAAACAACCTGTGGATTAACTGAGAAATATATTGGTACATGGATAAAAAAATATCAGCAACGTGATAAATATATAATTGCCACCAAAGTTGCAGGCCCGGGAATGGATTATGTTAGAGGCGGTTCAAGATTAAGCAAAAAACATGTCGAAGAGGCAATTGATCACTCATTAAAAAAACTACAAACAGATTACATTGATTTATATCAGGTTCATTGGCCAGAAAGAAAATCAAATTATTTTGGAAGATTAGGATATGAATACTCAGCTGAGGATGATGGAATCAGTATTGGGGAAACTATGGATGCGCTAAGCGATGCCATAGAAGCAGGTAAAATAAGATATATCGGAGTTAGTAATGAAACACCTTGGGGTGTGATGGAGTATCTAAAACTAGCAAGTAAAAAAAATCAGCCTAGGATAGTCAGCGTGCAAAATCCATATAGCTTACTTAATAGAATTTATGAAGTTGGACTAGCAGAAATTTCTCATAGAGAAAATGTTGGTCTTTTAGCTTACTCACCACTAGGCTTTGGAATGTTGACAGGTAAATATGAAAAATCAGCCCCACCTGATTCGCGTTTGGGTTTATACGGTGATTGGTTCACCAGATACAGTAATGATATGTGCAAGAAAGCAACATCTGAATATATTAAAATAGCAAAAAAGTTTGATATTTCACCGACACATCTAGCTCTAGCTTTTGTAAATACAAGACCATTTTTAACAAGCAACATTATAGGGGCTACAACGCTTGAACAACTACGTGAAAATATAGAAAGTGTAAATATCAAATTAACTGATGAGATGATGGAAGAGGTTGAAAAAATTCANGAATTGATACCAAACCCTGCACCATAATTTTTATTGAGCCNNCATACTATCCATCCAAGACTCAATCTCCACTCTGAAACTATCAAGAGTNTTATTTTCTAAACTTATCGGATTGCCAATAAATATCTGTATTGTGCCAGGGTGTTTTATAAACCCATGTTTGGGCCAAAATTTTCCAGCATTATGAGTAATTGGTATGACGGGAAAATTTAATGACTTGATCATCAATATTCCACCTTGTTTAAGTTTTGTTTTATTGTCAACTGGCACCCTAGTACCCTCAGGAAAGAGTATTACGGTATGACCCTTTTCAGTAATTTTCTTTGTTTGTGTCACCATCTTTTCAAATGCTGACCGACCTGCTGAACGATCAATCGAAATATTATTTAGTAGATACAAACACCAACCGAAAAAAGGTATATACATTAATTCTTTTTTCACTATAAATATGGGGTTAGGAATAATTAGTAGAAATAATATAGTTTCCAGAGTAGATTGATGCTTAGAAAAAATGACTCCTTTCTTGCCCTTTATTTCACCGTGAATTCTGTATTTAATCTTACAAATATACTGGAGTGATTTTATTATCAGGAANGCCCAAAANTTAGCTATTAGAAANGCGGCTTTGTAACCAAATATCCTTAACACNATTAATACTGGAGCAAGTAAAATCGTAGATGTTAAAAAAATTAACCANAAAATAATTCCTTTTACAAAGAGAATAAGATTATTTATCATTTTTCAAGATATATTCAACTGCATGAAATAAATCATCAAATATAGGAACTAATAAACTTTCATCATCTTCNATTTTTTTACCGTTGCCAGTTCGAACAGCAATAGGTTTGCANCCTGCTTTTTGTGAGGCAATAATATCTCTAGGCGAATCTCCGATTGAANAACAATCTTCTAAAGATATNCCTAATCTATTGGACAAATCTAAAAACATACCAGGATTTGGCTTTCGATCTTCTGACTTGCTCTTTGGTGTATCTGGACAATAATAAAATAAATCAATTCTCCCACCACTATCATTAATTTCTGTATTCATTTTATTAGTAATCTTAATAAANTTTTCATATGAGATAATCCCTCTGTTNATACCAGATTGATTAGATATTACAACAATATGGTAATTGTTTTCTGTAAGTAGCTTTATAGCTTCAAGGCTTTTAGGTATAGATAGCCATTCATCAGGAGACTTTATGTGTTCTGCTGAATCCTTATTTATTACTCCATCTCTATCTAAGATAATGTACTTCTGTTTACTCACTGCTTTAAATATTCTTTAAAATAATTTGCAACTTCATCAATAACCATTTGTTTTTGTTGCATAGTATCTCTGTTTCTAATTGTAACTATTCCTTTTTCTAAAGTATCAAAGTCTATAGTTACACATATAGGGGTCCCAACTTCATCATGTTTTCTGTAACTCTTACCAATATTACCGGTATTTTCAACTACAACTCTGCCTAAGCTGAGAGTTTGTAATTTATTTTTGAGTTTTATAGCGGTTTCTACCAATGCTTCATTATTTTTCTTTAAAGGTATTACAGCTGCCTTTATTGGTGCTAAGTGTGGTTTAAATGCTAAAACTACCCTTTCTTTTCCATCATCAAGTTTTTCAAGTTTATAAGCCTCATTTATAACAGCTAAAACAGCTCTATCAACTCCAACAGAAGGTTCTATAACATATGGAACAACCCATTTTTTAGTATCTATATCTTGAATAGCCAATTTTGCATTAGAAGAATTATTTTTTTCTGTCTTTGCTGATATCTCTAGCTCTTCTTGATTTTTGCTGTGAGAGCCTAAATCAAAATCTGTTCGATTAGCTATACCTTCCAATTCTTCAAGGCCATGAGGAAATTGGTACATAAGGTCTACCGTTGCTTTTGAATAGTGTGCTAAATTTTTACCCGTAATGGGGAGAGTTATTAGCTTTTCTTTTGGAATGCCTTGCTTTATCCACCAATCTATTCTGTTTTGTACCCATTGTTGATGCCAATCATCATCTGTCCCGGGCTCAACAAAATACTCTAATTCCATTTGTTCAAATTCTCTAACTCTAAAAAGAAAATTCCTAGGGGTTATTTCATTTCTAAAGGCTTTCCCAATCTGAGCAATTCCAAAAGGTAGAGATCTTGATGTTGAATCTATGATGTTTTTAAAATTAGTGAAAATTTGTTGAGCAGTTTCTGGTCTTAAATAAGCAAAACTACTTCCATCGTCTACAGGACCCATACTAGTTTTAAACATCAAATTAAATGGCCTAGGCTCAGTTAAATCTGTTGATCCGCAGGATGGGCATTTTGGTTCTTCTAATTCATCTGCTCTCCATCTCAACTTACATGATTTACAATCTACCATAGGGTCAGAAAATGTATCTTCGTGTCCAGAATATTTCAGTACTTCGGGGTGAGTTAATATTGAAGCATCTAATCCCTCAACATCGTCACGNTCATAGACCATTGAAGTCCACCAAGCTTGTTTAATATTATTTTTTAATTCAACTCCTAATGGCCCGTAATCATAAAGACCTTGAAGCCCTCCATAAATTTCATTTGATTGAAATATAAATCCTCTTCTCTTGCAAAGTGCTACTAAGTCTTCCATAGAATGAGCGGTTTGGTGTTTTTTCTTATTATTCATTAAAGTTCAGGTCTTAATCTAATTATAAATCATTATTGAGATATGATTAACTGAAGTTATGTATATGGNCAGTATTAATATTTCATTATATATTTTTTTATATTCAAGCTATTGAACATACTAATTTACTGCACTATTTGAGAACATTTAGGTTTATAATAACAGGCTAATGGTATATAATGGTGCATATAGTTGGTAATATAGACTTTTATTCAACCAATATGGGCTAAATAAGCACATCTTATTGAAAAATATAATGTGGCATGAATCATGCACATTGAAAGTTACTAAACAAAAAATTAGGAGTTTTTATGAGTGGAGAAAATGTATTAAAAATTATAAAGGAAAAAGAGGTAAAGTTTATTGATTATAGGTTTACCGACACAAAGGGCAAGGAACAACATGTGACTGTAACAACTGATGAAGATGCGGTTAAAAATGATCTCAAAGAAGGTAAAATGTTTGATGGATCTTCAATTGCGGGATGGAAGGTAATTAATGATTCTGACATGATTTTAATGCCTGATCCTGATTCAGCTGTTATGGACCCTTTTTTTGATGAACCGACTCTTAACATACGATGTGATGTTATAGAGCCTATAGGTGGTAAACCATATGAAAAGGATCCAAGGTCAACTGCTAAAAAAGCGGAAGCTTATTTAAAAGATACGGGAATTGCTGATAAGGCTATTTTTGGTCCTGAATTGGAATTCTTTATTTTTGACGATGTCAGGTTTGAAGATAAATTGGGAAGTTGTTCTTTTAGTGTTGATTCATCGGAAGCATGTTTTAGCAGCGGTAAAGTTGTAGAAGATGGCAATAGTGGACATAGACCACTTGTGAAAGGCGGTTACTTTCCTGTCCCTCCTGTTGATGCTCTTCAAGACTGTAGATCAGCTATGGTTACAACATTGCAAGAAATGGGTGTTGGTATGGATGTACACCATCATGAGGTTGCGACAGCGGGACAAGCTGAGATGGGAGCTAGGTGCAATACTCTTGTTAGAAAAGCAGATGAAGTACAAATGTATAAGTATGTTGTCTGGAATGTTGCGCATGCTTATGGCAAAACAGCAACCTTTTTGTGCAAGCCTCTTGTTGGCGATAATGGTAACGGCATGCACGTCCATCAATCACTTTTAAAAGGTGATAAGGCTGTATTTGACGGCAATAAGTACGGAAATTTATCTCAGGAGGCTTTATATTATATTGGAGGTATAATAAAGCACGGTCGAGCTTTGAATGCATTTACAAATGCATCAACAAATAGCTACAAACGACTTATNCCTGGGTTTGAAGCACCAACTTTCTTGACATATTCAGCTAGAAATAGGTCTGCCGGTATCAGAATACCGTATGTGACGAGCGCAAAGGCAAGAAGGATAGAAGTTAGATTTCCTGATCCATCGGCTAATCCATATTTTGCTTTTTCTGCAATGATGCTTGCTGGATTAGATGGTATCAAGAATAAAATTGAACCAGGTGGTCCGATAGATAAAGACATGTATGAGCTTTCAGCAGAAGAGGAAAAGATGTTACCTACGGTAGCCACATCCTTTGAAGTAGCTTTAGATGCACTTGATAAGGATCGTGATTTTCTTAAAGCTGGTGATGTTTTCACTGATAATGAAATCGAATCGTATATTGAGCTTAAAATGGAAGATGTGCAAAGATTGAGACAGTCAACTCATCCATGCGAGTTTGAAATGTACTACAGTCTGTAAAACGTCTGTAAAAACTAGGTTGCCCTTTAATTAGGGCAACCTAAAAAATTATGCCGATAAAAGCAAATATAAGAAAAATTTCAGACCATTATTCTAGATTTAATTATGAGGTCTTGGATAATCTGAGAACTGGAATATTAATACTGGATGATGATTTTAACTATGTTTTTGCAAATTCAGCTGCTTACAGCCTTCTAGGTGTTAGTAATAATTTACCTAAAATAACTACCCTAAAATGTGAAGACTTATACATAGAGTCTTATTTAAAAAAAGTTCTTGTTGATGAGCAATCTATGATTTTGAGAGATTTAAAATTTAAAAATTTTGATTCCTCAGAACGCATAGTAGACTGCAATATTTCTACCTATTACCTAAATAAGCTTAAATATCTTTTAGTTGAACTTAATGAAACTGGGCGTCTTTATAATATTTCCTTAGACAAAAGTTTACTTGAACAACAAAAGGCTACTAGAGAGATGATAAAGGGTTTATCACATGAAGTTAAAAATCCTTTAGGTGGAATTATGGGGGCTGCCCAATTAATTGATATGAATTCAAAAGATGAATCACTCTCTAAATTTACTAGAATTATTGGAAAAGAATCAGAAAGACTGTTAAAACTTATTAACAGCTTAACNTCAGCATCTACATCAAGTGATCGTGAAAATATAAATATTCATGAAATAACTGACCATGTAATTGACTTATTTAGATACGATGATAATGCATCGAGTATTATTTTTTCTAAAGATTATGACCCAAGTATTCCTAAAATATCCATAGATAAGAATCAAATAATTCAATCCTTAATCAATATTGTTAAAAATTCTATACAGGCTATAGAAAATTCAGGAAAAATCATCATAAAAACAAGGACGTTACTCAAATATACAATTGGCAGTGTCAAGCATGATTTAGTTGTAAAAATTGACTGTATAGATAATGGCATTGGTATACCGAAGGAAAAACTAAAAGAGATTTTTTACCCTATGGTTACGACAAAAACTGAAGGAATGGGGCTTGGCCTTACAATTGCTCAATCTTTAATAGCACAAAATAAAGGTTTAATTGAATGTCAAAGTAAACAGGGCAAAACAATATTTTCAATAATTGTTCCATGGAGCGAGGAGTAATGAAATCTAATTTATGGATTGTTGACGATGAAGAAAGTATTAGAACAATATGTTCTAGTGCATTAGAAGATTTATTTAATATAGAAACATTCAAAGATGCTTCAGAAGCTTTAGAGGCATTAAATTCAAGTAAGCCTGATTTGATCATAACTGATATTAGGATGCCTGGTTTATCAGGCTTGGAGTTATTGCAAAAAGTTTCTAACCAACATCCCGGGTTACCCACTATTGTTATAACTGCCCACTCAGATATTGATAATGCTTTATCAGCATATAAGGGTGGNGCTTTCGAATATCTTCCAAAACCTTTTGATGTAGATTCAATTAGGAGGTTGGCTAAAAAGGCACTCAAAAATTTTGGGTCTCANGTAGTATCAAGTGAAAATATACTTGAAAGTCAAACAAAAATAATAGGTAAAGCCGATTCACTTCAAAATGTTTTTAGAGCCATAGGAAAAATTTCAAAATCTAACATCAGCGTTCTAATTAGGGGTGAATCAGGTACTGGTAAAGAACTAATTGCAAAAGCTATTCACAGTAACAGTATTAGATCGAATATGCCATTTGTCGCAATAAATGTTGCAGCTATTCCTCATGACCTCTTAGAATCAGAATTATTTGGACATGAAAAAGGTTCTTTTACAGGCGCTCAATCACAAAGAAAGGGAAGGTTTGAGCAAGCACAAGAAGGGACCTTATTTTTAGATGAAATTGGAGATATGCATCCGGAATTACAAACAAGGTTACTTNGGGTTTTATCTAGCCAAGAATTCTATAGGGTAGGCGGTCATAGTCCTATTAAAACTGATGTTCGGATAATAGCAGCCACTAATCAATCTATTGAAAAATTAATTGATGATTCAAAGTTTAGGGAAGATTTATTCCATAGGCTTAATGTTTTNAAAATAGAACTTCCTCCATTAAGAGAAAGACAAGAAGATATACCCACATTGATCGAATATTTTCTGAAAAGGTCTGCAAAAGATCTCAAAACCGAGAAAAAAAACATAGATCCAACTGCCTTAGAATATCTTGTAACTTTCAGATGGCCAGGAAACATTAGGCAGTTAGAAAACATGTGCCGGTACTTAACAGTGATGTGCTCATCAACCATAATAACTATTGATGATATCCCTGATGACATTATAAATATTGCACAAACTAGTGATGACACAGATCTGACTTGGGGATCAATTTTGCAGAAACACATCAGGGAATCTCTTCCTGTAGACAGAAATACACTTAAAGATGTTAGCGATGAATTTGAAAAAATTATTATTAAGGAATCATTAGTTGCAACCAGAGGCATCAAAATTGAGGCAGCTAAACTTCTTGGTTGGGGCAGAAATACACTTGCAAGAAAAATAAAAACACCTAAACAAGCATGAAGATATTTGTGCTACAGAAATAAAATAAATAGGAANCACCTCAGAAGTAAATCTGAATTTTTTTGTTTGTGATAACCCCCGTTAATCGTCTGTTAGTATTTAATTATGAATCTGTATTTAGTATCTTAGTCCAAATAAGATCATAACTAACACTAAGACAATCGTGATAGTGTTTATCGCACCTATGATTAAAAGTACAAGTCCTAATGTTCCCATAGTAATTCAACCTTACAATAAGAAATGCATTAAATCAATGGTTTCAACGATCATATTTAAGAATTTCTCAAGAAGTATGATTCAAATTATTAAAAGATAGTTTATAATCTAGTTTTTGCAACAAATATGTGGTGTATTTATGTTAATTAAAGGAATCAAAAAGGCTATATTTGGCTTGATAAAAAAAAGAAAAGAAGTCTTCCCTAAAATCCTAACTATAGAATTTACAAGCGCCTGTAATGCTAAATGCATCATGTGCCCTCAACCAGAGATGGAACGGGAAAAAGAGAATATGTCTTTTGAAGTGTTACAAAAAATTATTGATGATTGCCAAGGAAAACCTTTGAAAAAAATAAATCTATTTTGGATGGGTGACTCGACTGTAGATAAAAAATTAATAGAGAAATGTAGGATGATTAGGGCCGGTTTACCTAAAGCAAAACTATACTTATCAACGAATGCTCAATTGTTGCCTGAACAAAGATCAAGGATGATAATTGATGAAAATTTATTGGATGTAATCAATTTTGATATAGATGGTTTTACCAAGATGACCTTTGAAAANGTACGGGTAGGTTTAGTTTTTGATGATGTAGTTAATAATGTTAAGTATTTTCTAAAATATAAAAAACAAAAACTTAAAAAGAATCCTCAGACAAGAGTAACAATAATTGATATGAANCCAACTCAGCATGAGATAGAGAAGTTTGTTAAATATTGGAGCCCTTTGGCTGATATCGTTGATGTTAATCACTATAATACTTGGCTGGGGTCTCAAGACGATCTCAACTATGATGATTCGCATCTAAAAGATAAGCATCAAAATAAACTACATCANAGCACGACCGGTAAATTTGATTTTGCGTGTACCCATCCTTGGGAAGAAATGGTGATTGGCGCAGATGGAAGGGTTGGACTGTGCTGTCTAGACCATGAATTGAAAGAAGAAATTGGAGATGTCAAGACACAAACTTTGCAGNAAATTTGGCAAGGGGATATTCTAAAGGAATATAGAAACAAACATCTCAGATTAGATTATCAATCTATTGGTAGTTGTAANNACTGTAATGCACATACCTATCAAAATGAAAANTTATGGGCAAAATTACAACAAAATTAAAAAGAAATATCCGGGTCATACCAAACTTCCCCAAAAAAGGGATAATGTTCCAGGATATATTTTCATTTACTGAGAAAGGAAAAATCTTTAACGATATCATACTTAATATAGCGACCTTAGCAAAAAAGAAAAAAATTACAAAACTAATTGGAATTGAAGCTAGAGGATTTATTTTTGCAGCTGCAGCAGCCTTTAAAAACAAGATTGGTTTTGTCCCTATTAGAAAAAAAAATAAACTCCCAGGTAAGGTTTATAAAAAAAAATATAAATTAGAATATGGATTTGATGAAATTGAAATTCAAAAGGATTCAATTTTAAAAAAAGATAACGTACTTATCATTGATGACTTAATAGCAACTGGGGGAACTGCAATTGCATCCGCAAAACTTATAGAAAAGTTTCACACCAAGAAACCAGAATTTTTCTTTGTTATTGATTTATATAACTTGGGTGGATCAAAAAAACTTATTGATTTAAATTACAATGTCACCTCACTAATGAAGACATTAGGTTAGAGATGATTTACACATTGGTATAGTTTTATGAGTAACTGCAAACTGGGTATCATTGGAGGTAGTGGTCTTTATGAAATTGAGGCGATAGAGGATTCTAGATGGAAAAAAGTTAAAACGCCATGGGGTTCACCATCCGATGAGATATTAGTTTTTACATATAAAGGAATAGAAGCCTGTTTTCTACCAAGACATGGCAAAGGACATAAAATNTCTCCAACAAACATTAATTTTCGCGCTAATATTGATGCTCTGAAACAGTTGGGCGTGACAGACATAATATCTGTTTCTGCTGTTGGTTCCCTGAAGGAAAATTTGGAACCAGGATGCTTTGTCTTAGTAGATCAATTTATTGATAGAACATTTTCCAGAGACAAGACATTTTTTGATAAAGAAATTGTTGCTCATGTGCCGATGGCCCATCCAACTAGTAAAGGTTTAATGGATGCCTGTGAAGAGGCCCTTAAGAAATTGAATATTAATTATCAAAGGGGTGGGACATATATTGTAATGGAAGGGCCACAGTTTTCTACACTTGCTGAATCAAAATTATACAGAAGTTGGAATGCAGATGTTATAGGGATGACTAATATGCCAGAAGCTAAATTAGCAAGAGAGGCTGAGATTAGATATGCTACAGTTGCCATGGTGACAGATTTTGATTGTTGGCATCCGAATCATGACAATGTTGAGGTACAAATGATAATTAAAACTTTAATGGATAATGCAACTAAGGCGAAAGAACTGATAAAGCTGGTGATTGAGTATTACGAAGAGAAAATAGATAAAAAAGACCCAGCAAACAACTGTCTTGATACTTCGATAATTACAAGCCCAGACTGTATGACTGATGATACTAAAAATAAACTCAAGAATATAGCTGGAAGAGTTTTACTTAAATAAAGTCATGAAGATCGAAGGTAAAAATTATAGAACCATTTGGTTTGATGAAGAAACATCAGAAGTTAATATCATAGACCAAACAAAATTACCGCATAAATTTGTTATTAAAAAGATAAATAATTTTAATGATGCTTTCAATGCAATTAAAAAAATGGAAGTTAGAGGGGCCCCTCTTATAGGTGCAATGGCTGCCTATGGAATTAGCCTGGCGGTAAAAAATAATCCTTCAGATGAGGCATTAAAACAAGCCTCAACACAACTAATTAATTCGAGGCCAACAGCAATTAATCTTAGATGGGCTGTTGATATTATGAATGCTGAATTAAAAGATTTGCCTGAAAATGAAAGATATCNGGCAAGTATTAAAAAATCTNAATCAATTTGCGATGAGGATGTTGCCTATTGTAAGAAAATTGGTGAATTTGGAAATAAAATTATTACAGATTTCTTAAAAAGTGCTAACAAAAAAGAAATTAATATACTAACGCACTGCAATGCTGGATGGCTAGCTACTATTGATTGGGGAACCGCTACATCNCCAATTTATCATGCATCTAAAGAAGGGATTAAAATACATGTTTGGGTAGATGAGACTCGACCAAGAAATCAAGGCTCATCTATTACTTCATTTGAACTCAATGAGGAAGGTATTCCTAATACAATTATTGCTGATAATACAGGAGGTTTATTAATGCAAAAAGGGATGGTTGATTTATGTATAACTGGAGCTGATCGAGTAACAGCGAATGGAGATGCAGCAAACAAAATTGGTACTTATTTAAAAGCACTTGCTGCTCGTGATAATAATGTTCCTTTTTATGTTGCCTTGCCAAGCAGCACAATAGATTGGTCAACTTCTGAATTCAAAAATATACCGATTGAGGAAAGATCTCCACAGGAATTATCTCATGTAGTGGGGATTGATGATAATAATGAATTAAAAAAGGTTAGAATCTATCCCAAAGAAAGTAAATCTCTAAATCTTGCTTTTGATATAACCCCAGCACAATATATAACTGGTTTGATTACTGAAAGGGGTGTCTGCGAAGCTTCGAATGAAGCTTTAAAAAAACTTTTCTCAAAATAGATGAAAGATTACCTTAACGAAGCTGCAATGTTGCCTCCATCAACAGTAAGTATTGCGCCTGTAGTCTTCTTAGAAATTGCTAAATGAAAAAAAGCTTTTGCTACATCCTCACCTTTTACTTCATCTAGGAGGAGATTTCCTTTCATATAGTCATTAGTAGAAACTGATCTAGCCTGAGCTCTAGCCTTAATCATCTTGTTATTCATGAGGCCACTCTTTATTCTATCAGCATTGACACCATTCGACCTTATGCCATATGCGCCATAATCAAGAGCATATTGTTTGCACAAACTTAATAAAGCAGCTTTTGGAAGGCCATAAGGCCCAAAATTTTTTCCTGGATTTACAGATTGTTTTGAGATATTAAAAAGTAAACAGCCATTATGTTTTTGTTTCATCATAATCTTAACAGCTTCAGCCGCACAATTTTGATGAGAAAAAAAATTATCTTCAAAGCTTTGGCGAAGTACATTATCATTTACTTCTCCTATGGTACCTTCACTTGCAGAACCAGCATTTGAAATTAAAATATCAACTCCTCCAAATTCTTTACAAATTAAATTAAATGCATCCTTAACACTCTTTTTATTTCTAACATCACAATGTATACACANGTCATCAATATTTGATTGTATCTGGCGAAGTTTGTTTAAATTATTATCTAAGAGGANCACTTCAGCCCCGTTATTTTTAAACATTTTATACGTCTCGAAACCGATTGTGCCACTACTGCCTGTAACGACAACAACATTTCCTTCCAAAAGTTTTTTTTCTTTATTTATTTTTGCCTGTTCTAATGACCAATACTCAATATCAAAAATATCTTTTTTTGTTATNGTTTGATATTTAGATGTCTCTTCTACAGAAGAAATCACCTTAGCATTAGCTTCAGCTAAGTCACCCGCAATTTTAGCAGCTTTAGAATTAGTACCAATGCTAAACATACCAATATTTTGTACAAAAACTATCCTTGGAGAAGTATCTAGCATAGTTTTTTTCCCTTTTGCTTTTGATTTATTTTGATTGAAATAGCTTAAATATTTTTTCCTAAAGCTTTTAATTTCTTTTTCTGCTAAGTGTTGAAAATCACTCAAAGAGGATGATTTTTTTGGGCTNATTATCAAAGGGAAGGGTTTAACTCTAATCACATGGTCCGGAGTTATAGTTCCTTTAGATGAATAAGTTTNCACATCCTTACCATTCATAAAGTATTTTATNTGTTTATTTAATCGATAATTAACAATGAACTTTTGGTCTGTCTTTTTTTCTGTGAGAAGGCCTCTTATTATAGGTGAGATCTCATGGCAATTATATTTAGTAGAAAAATTTACAATTTGTTTTACCTTTTTTATTTTTAATTTTTTTATGGCTTTTTCAGCTTGCGAAACATACTTAATCATCAAGTCGTATGACTCTTTTGCTGTGCTTCCAAATGTAAAAATTCCATGATTCATTAAAATTAAACAATTAACATCTGGGTTTTTTGAATATATTTCACGNACCTTTTTTGCTAATAGAAAGCCAGGCATAATATAAGGGACTATTCCTACATTATCCCTAAAAATTTTCTTACAAAAATTTAACCCATTAGGTCTNTTAGTAACATTTAAAACTGCGTCTGCATGAGTATGGTCTACATATTTAAAAGGCAAAAAAGCATGTAAAAATGTTTCAACTGAAGGGTTTGGAGATTCAGTATTGATTAAATTCCTCTTTTGGTAATTAACCATATTTTCATCAGTTATATATTTTTTATTTTTGAGACTTAATAATGGATCTAATTTAACAGCAGGTAATCCCTCAGGTTCGATGTCTGCCATATCCCAACCACTACCTTTTACACATAAGACATTATGATTTTTACCGTCTATATCTTTAATTACTGTTTTAACTGAGGTNTTTCCCCCTCCATGTAAAACCAAATTATNATTTTTCCCAAGTAATTGGGTTGTNTATACACGTAAGGCAATNTCTTCAGCAAAACCNAGTTTCTTGTATTTGCTGATAAACTGTTTAGCTACACTNTTTGACCAATNGTTTTTCAAAACTTATCCTCGTAAATCAAGTATTCTACAACAGTTTATTAGTTTAGCAAACCAAGGATACTGAGAATTTTGTATTGTTATTTGTCTGCCAATCCTTTCAGTAATAACATATTTTTTCATTATAATCTCNCAAATAAGTTAGTCTTTATTAAGAATTTTTTGGAGTTTCTTGTTAGGCTGTAACAAAGCAATATTAATTAAGACTAATATTGTTTTATTTATTTAAATTATGGTGCTTTGTATGCCAGATTTATATGTTTATTTAACAATTTGTTTATTTGGGCTTATCTTTGGTGGATATGTTGGATTAGCGATTGGCGTTGGTTTCTCTTTTGTAATATATGTAGCTCAAATGTTTAATAGATAATCTCCTTAACTGGCAAAAGATTATTATGGATTTAATTAGTTGTTAAGTTAAGAAGATTTTTTTTGAAAAAATTTAAAACAGTTTCTTCAGTTTTTTGTGTAGCTTCGAAATTATATTTAACTGTGACTCCTTTTTTAGAGCATTGACTTAATAATCTAGAGCTGGTTTCAGAATTACTAATATCTTTTTGAGTCATTGTAATTAGTCTACCTCTCTTTGAAATCGTTAGAGTGCAATCATCATTAAACACTATTAGACTAGGAAGTCTATCAAGAGTAAAACCAAAATATAAAAAAGGATTGTCGTACCCATGATGTGCATCTTTCAATGATAAATGTTTTATTTTTCCATCATCTCTAAAAAATTTTAAATATAAATTTTTACACCATTGTTCAGGTGTCAACATATCCTCTTGACCTGTAATCATTAACAAAGGCGTTGAAGTAGCAAAATTATCAGGAAAAGTAAAACTACAATATGGATAAATTGCTATTGCTGCATCAAATCCAAATTTATTTGAATTTATAAACTTTGTTATATCAGGGAAATGTGACAGTATTGGTCCAACACCACCTTGTGACCAACCAATATAACCAATTTTATCAATTAGTGGGTGTGATCTTAATAATTTAAGAGCAGAAAAGGCATCTAACATGAATGTTACCCCAGAAATCTTTGTGAATGTTTTATCATATTTGATATTTCTAGGTGTATAGTGGTCTATTTGTAAAACTACATACCCATTATTATTTAGTAAATTAACATAATTCTGGTGATATCTTCGTATCCCACCAGCGCCATGAGTAAGAATTACAGCAGAGTATTTATCTTTTTTAATCTCTGGGAAAGATAAGTGACCAAAAATAGTCAGAGATGGTTTATTGTTAAGTTCAAAATCATAGCTATCTATACTATCAAAGCATATTGTTTGATTAACATCTGATTTATTAAGTTGATTTTTTACTAGTGATTTATCGATACATGGATTATGTTTAATCGTTGAACAACTAGAAATAAAACAACAAATAAACACAAAAAATACATATGATATTTTAAAATTACTCATCTAGTTTATTTCAAAAGAATAATTTATTATTTTCTATAAAAATGTTGAAATTATCAATGGATACTTTAATAAGATTTTGATGCTACCAAACCTTTCATTACCTTCAAAGCTTCTATTAATTGATTGTCATCACCTGGGAGTTTAGATTCTTTAGTAGTTTTATTTTCCTTTTCAGCTTTTTTAATGTCCTTCTCTACAATAATATCAGGCACAATCCCTTCTTTGTGAATATCTTTTCCATTTGGTGTGTAGTACCTTGCTGTAGTAAGTTTTAATGCTGTCCCATCACCAAATTCTTGAATTGTTTGAACAGATGCCTTCCCATATGATTTTGTCCCAACAATTTTAGCTCGGTTATTATCTTGTAAGGCTCCAGCAACTATCTCTGAAGCTGATGCTGAGCCCTCATTTATCATCACGACCATTGGTAACCCATGGATTATATCTTGTGGTGTAGAAAAATATTCTAGGTCTGAATGACTTGTCCTACCTTTTGTATAAACAATTTTACCATTACTTAAAAACAAGTCAGCTATGCCAACTGCCGCCCCGAGGACACCGCCTGGATTATTTCTCAAATCTAAGATCAAACCCATCAGTTTATTTTTGGTGTCCTTTTTTAATTTAATTACATGACTATTTATATGATCAGTAGATTTAGATTGGAAACTTGACAGACGTATATAACCAATATTTCCTTCTAATAATTCTGTTTTGACACCTTTAGCCACAATAATTTCTCGAATCAAATTAATTACCAACGGTTGTCTCTCTCCTTCTCTTATCACAGTAATTGTGACTGANGTCCCGGGTTCACCTCTCATTAATTTAACTGCCTCGCCTATAGTTAATCCTTTAACGAGCGTGTCATCAATTTTGGTTATGAAATCACCCGATATTAAACCGGCTCTACTTGCTGGGGTATCATCTATAGGTGAAATTATTTTAACAAACCCTTCTTCCATTGTAATTTCAATCCCAAGCCCACCAAATCTGCCAGTTGTNCCAATTTTAAGTTCATTAAAATCATCTTTAGAAAGGAAGGANGAATGGGGGTCGAGACTTGATACCATGCCNCGGATTGCNTAATCAAATAAAACTGCATCATCTATGTCTTCAACATATTGTTCTTTTACTCTTTTAAATACCTCAACAAATTGCTCTATTTTAGCTGATGGAATTGCATCAGATTTTGGTTCAGCAGCATAGAGATACGTGTTAGGTAAAAGAAAAAAACCTAACAATAAGGTCAGTATTAAACGATTTTTTAACAATTCAATCATCCAGTATAATAATATCACTTAATGGTAATATTTTTTATTAGATTTATCTAATATAAGTGTATAATAATAACGTTATGGACACTGACAGCACGCAAATAAAAACTGAGGATCATCTTTCTAAGGCTGACCAAGATCAAAAAGATGTAGAGTTAGCCTCGCGTTCTTTAAAAGCGATGTCTCACCCTTTAAGATTAATGATTTTATGCAAGCTTGGGGAACAGGAGTTCAGTGTACAGGATATAGTAGATAATGTTGGGACATCACAAAGTAATATTTCCCAACATTTAGCAATACTTAGAGACAAAGGAATTTTATCGGCAAGAAAATCAGCAAATAAAGTCTTCTACAAAGTAAGTGATTTGAAAACATTAAAGCTTATTGAGATGATGAGAGAAGTTTTCTGCCCACACCATAAATAAATATATTTTAATGGACCAAATCATAGAGTTTATTTCAAATCATCTAATTTTATCCCTATCATTTTTTATTGTATTGTTTATGATTTTATCTTTTGAGATGGGCTCTCTAATGAGCAAGTTTAAACCAGTAACTTATTCTGAACTTACAAATCTAATCAACAAAGACAAAGTTACATTGGTAGACTTTAGGGATAAAAAAGAATATACAAATGGACATATAATTGACTCTATCAATATTAACTTGACCTCAATTGATAAAAAAGAATTTAATAAAGAGCAACCAATTGTTACATATTCTAATAATGAGAATGATGCAATTAAAGCAGCAAAAGAATATGTAAATCTTGGGTATCAAACAGTATATTATTTAGAAGGCGGTATTCAATCATGGACTGAAAATAATATGCCTTTATCAGGAGTTAAAAAACATGGCAAATAAAGACATTAAAGAAATTAAATTTAGTATAAAAAGAATATACGTTAAAGATTCATCTTTTGAATCACCACAAGCACCAAAAGTTTTCAGTGATGTTACTTCGGCTCCAAAAATAGGTTTTAATTTAAATACTAATATATTGAATATTTCTGACACATCACACGAAGTTACCATAGAAATTAGTGTGAAAGCAGAATTAGAAAATAAAGTGGTATACTTGGCTGAAATTAAACAAGCGGGCATGTTTGACATTGAAGGGGCTTCTGGTGAAATTATGCAAAGATTTTTAAATGTAAATTGTTTAGAAATAATTTTTCCATACGCAAGAGAGAATGTATCAGCCTTAATACAAAAAGGAGGTTTTCCTCCATTATTCCTAGCACCTATTGATTTCAATGCATTGTTCATGCAAGAAATAGAAAAAAGAAAAAAGAAAAATTAATGAGCTCCAACATCAGAATATTTGGTGCTGGCAAGTGGGGGCTAGCAGTTGCATATCACCTTTCAAACCAAAAAAATAAAGTTCAGGTTTTTGATATTGAAAAAGATAGAGTTGATGCTTTAAATAAATTGAAGTATTGCAAAGATTTAGANNTAAAATTTAATGAATATATAGAGTTTCATTATTTAGANCNAGNAANNATNCCTCCAGACAATGATATTTACAATATAATTGCCGTTTCAAGCGCAGGATTTTCAAGTGTTGTAAATGAATTTAAGGACTATTTTTCAGCATACAAATCATTAATTTGGCTAACNAAGGGAATTGATAATAATTCAGGCTTATTATTTCATGAGGTTGTAAATAAAACTTTAAGCACGGAAACAATAAGCGATGGTTTTNATATGTGTATGGTATCAGGCCCGAGTTTNGCTATAGATTTAGTTAAAAATNAANAAATTACAATAAACAGTGCTTCAAATAATATCTTNCTCTCAGAAAAAGTTTCAAGTCTCTTNNCTGCTCAGAATTTTAAGGTAGAACCAATCAAAGATATTATAGGGGTTCAAGTTGCTAGCGTTGTNAAAAATATTGCTGCTACTATTGCTGGGGTTTTAGTTGCTCTAAATTATGATGAAAGCTCTATCATGTCTATCATTGAGAAAGCTAAAGCAGAAGTTTTGCAGATTTCATCTGCCATACAACTAAAGTCAGAAGGTTATAGTGTTTCAAACGCAGAAATGCTAGCAACACTTGATAGTCCAGCATGTCATGGAGATATGATTCTTACATGCTTAAATGATGAGTCTAGAAATCGTCAGTTTGGGCGCAGAATAGGTGATGGTGAAGCAATAAGCTCAGCCCTCAAAGATTTAGGGACTGTTGAAAGTTATTTGTGTACAAAAACTTTGTATGAAAATAAAGAAAGATTTAAATATGGAGAGATTACTGACTCTGCATACAACATCATGTACAAAAAGGCTGATCCAAAATCGATTGTCGAAAACTTAGTCAATTAATCTATTGCCCTAATCCTCTAGGGTCATTTGCTATCTCATAACTTCCAGTTACTTTGTTAAAAAAAACTGTTTGCATATTACCCCATCGTTGCTTACTTACAACTACTTTGTGCCCTTTTGATTCCATAGTTTCAATCCATTTCTCATTAAAACCTTCTGGTTCAACAGAAATTTGATCNGGAAGATATTGATGATGTAGCCTTGACTTAGAAACAATGTTTTCTAAATTTGGTTCTGTCTCTTTTAAATACTCCAATATTCCTAAAATNACCATACTGATTATTCTGGANCCTCCTGGCGTTCCAATCACTAAAATACCTCTTTCATCTTCTACAAAACTTGGTGACATAGATGACAATGGCCTTTTCCCAGGCTCAATACTATTTTTAATGTTGCCGACCAATCCATAAATATTTGGACTATTTAGTGTGAGAGCAAAATCATTCATATGGTTATTTAGTAAGACGCCAGTATTCCCTGCTACAAATCCTGATCTGAAAGTTGTATTAATCGATAGTGTTGCAGCAACACGATTACCAAATTTATCAATGATTGAAAAATGTGTTGTCTCTGTTCCTTCTTCTTGATTAGATATCACAGATGGCATTGAACTACTTTTCGTAGCCTTACTTAAATTAATATTTGATCCACGATTCTTTGCATATGATTTAGATAATAGTTTTGATACAGGAACGTCAACAAAATCTGGATCACCCATGTGGATAGCTCTGTCGTTATAACCTCTTCGCATTGCTTCAACTAATAAGTGCTCGCCATCATGACTGTTTGATATATCTAAAGGGTAATCTTCCAGAATATTTAAAACTTGAGCGATAACTAATCCACCTGATGAAGGAAGTGGGGCAGAAGTTATTTTTGCGCCTTTAAAGTTCAAATAAATAGGTTCGCGCTCAACCACTTGGTAAAGCTGAAGATCTTTCTTTGTCCAAAAGCCACCTGATGAATTAACAGAACGAATCAATTCATTTGCTACAGATCCTTCATAAAATCCATCTCTACCATATTCCGCTATTAAACTAAGTGTGTGAGAAAGATTTTTCTGCTGTAAGACAAAACCTGGCTTAGCCATCTTATGATTATCAAGAAAAATAGTTGATGTATTAGAAAATGAATTCATAACTTGCTGTCTATTTTTTGTTGCTTTAGAATATCTTGCATCTACATTAAATCCTGATTTTGCAAGTTCTATTGCTGGCTTTAAGGTTTTTCTTAAGCTTAAATTGCCATAATTAATTGAAAGCCAATCGAGAGCAGCAGGAATTCCAGGTATTGCTGCTGATGTAGGTCCATTTAGAGAGAGCAAATTCTTAGCTTTACCATTACGATCCACAAAAAATTGAGGGTCTGAATTAATAGGTGCTTGCTCACGAGCATCAATAAAAACCTGAAGATTATCCTCTTCCCTATGTAGAAGATAAAAACCTCCTCCACCTATCCCAGAAGAAAAGGGTTCTACAACAGCCAAAGTTGCAGTTACAGCAACTGCTGCATCAAATGCATTGCCACCATTTTCTAGAATCTTACATCCAGCTTGAGTCGCTAATAGATGAGCAGATGCTATTGCACATGATTTAGAATTATTCTCTAGAGCCTTGCTGCAACTAAAAGTTAAAAGTATTAATAGTCCTATTAGAGATCTTTTGAGAGTCATTCCACTGTGACTGATTTTGCAAGATTCCTAGGTTGATCTATATTAGTCTTTTTCTTAACAGCAACATGATACGCTAGTAATTGCATTGGGATGACATAAACCAGTGGCGCAATAAAATGACCACAAGATGGCATGGATACAAGATGTGTTTTATCGCCTCTTTTAAACTTGAGTTTCTTATTTGTGAATATATAAACCAACCCTTGTCTGGCCTTAACCTCTGCAAGATTTGATAATACCTGATCAACAAGATTATTTTCAGGCATCAAACCAATAACTGGCATATCTTTATCCACTAATGCTAGTGGCCCATGCTTTAATTCGCCTGCAGCATATCCCTCTGCATGTATATAGCTGATTTCTTTTAGTTTAAGTGCTGCTTCAAGAGCTATTGGATACGATGCACCTCGACCAAGAAAAAGAGTGTGGTGTTTATTAGTAAAGTGTTTAGCTATCTGCTGCATCTCTTTTTCAAGAGAAAAAACTTTTGTTAATATTTTTGGTAAAGTCTTCATTTGTTTCACAATTGTTGGTTCTATCTTTTTCCCTGAGGAACGAGATAAAATACAAACGAGCAATAACAATGAAATCAACTGTGATGTAAAAGCTTTTGTTGAAGCTACACTGATTTCAGGTCCTGCATGTGTAAGAAAAGTGTAATCAGATAGTCTGGTTAGGGAACTTTCAGGAACGTTGCAGATGGACAATATCTTTTTATAGCCAAGAGCTGCGGCTTTTTTTGTGGAGTAAATAGTATCAGCGGTTTCCCCTGACTGGGAAATAGCAACATATAACGTATCTTTTAAAACATTGACCTTTCGATGTCTAAATTCACTAGCAATTTCTGCAACACAACTTATATTACTTACTTCTTCAATCCAGTTTTTTGCAACAAGTGCGGCATTGAAGCTTGTTCCACAAGCAACGAAATGGATATGCTTTATACTTTTCAACATTGAATCAGATTGAGGCCCAAAGACATTGGGAAGTATTCTTGTTGATCCTACTTTATCATTGATGGTGTTTTTGATTATATTCTTTTGTTCATAAATCTCTTTTTGCATATAGTGGTTATAGCCAGCTTTATTGATTGAGTTTCCTTTTTGTATAGAGGTGCTCACTGGTTTTTTAATCTTTCTGCCATTTAACCCAAAAATGTTAACCTCACTTTTGTTGAGTACTGCAATTTCTGAATCATCCATAGAAATATATTTTTTAGTTTTTGATAATACTGCATTTACATCAGATGAAATAAAGTTCTCATTTCTGCTAATACCTAATAACAGCGGACTACCATGTGATGCGGCTATCAATGTATCTGGGTTTTTTTCATTTAATATTCCAAGAGCATAAGATCCTTTTAGAGTTTTAAGTGCTGCAACAACGGCATCAAAATATGTCTTTTTCTTTGATAAAAATGAATGGATGAGATGTGCAATAACTTCAGAATCAGTGTCAGAGAGAAACTTATATCTTTGTTTTTTCAATTTAGATTTTAGTTCATCATAATTTTCAATGATGCCATTATGCACTATAGAAATTATTCCGGAACTGTGTGGGTGTGAATTTTTTGTGCTTGGCACACCATGAGTAGCCCATCTGGTATGAGCTATTCCACATCTACCTGTGAGATTAGATTTTTTGACTAAAGATCGGAGGTCTGAGACCTTTCCAGAACAGCGTATTCTCTTGATTACATTATTGTTTGTGATTACAGAAAGACCAGCGGAGTCATACCCCCTATATTCTAATTTTTGTAAACCAGATAATAATGTTCCAGTAACGGCATTCGAAGATACAACACCAAAAATCCCACACATTATTTTTTACCCTTATTAATCCTGTTCTTCCATTTTTTAATGGTTACTTGCTTACTTCTTGCAATGGTTAGGCTTCCTTCTCCAGCTGTATCTTTTGTGAGTGTCGACCCTGCTCCAACATACGATCCTTTTTTAATCTTTATTGGCGCAACAAGTTTAGTTCCTGAACCAATAAATGCTCCACTTTCGATGATTGTTTTATGTTTTTTCTTGCCATCGAAATTACAAGTAATCGTTCCTGCACCTAAGTTAATGTCTTTACCTAATATGGCATCTCCAATATAGCTAAGATGGTTTATTTTAGTCCCTTCATCTATTGTTGAATTTTTAATCTCAACAAAGTTTCCAACCTGAACATTATTTTTAATAACTGTGCCAGGGCGTATTCTTGCGTAGGGTCCGATAACACACCCATCACCAATGGTGGCACCAAAGATGATTGTGTTAGGTTTAATGTGAACGTTATTACCTATTTTACATCTGTTTAAATAACAATTTTGACCAATGATTGTATTCTTACCTAAAGAAACTTCATCTTCGAAAACACAATTGATATCAATTTCTACATCAGTTTTTGTCTTAAGGTTTCCGCGTATATCAATTCTATTGATATCTCTAATCAGTACGCCTTTTTTTAAGAGTTTGTTTGCCTTTTCAATCATTTTTTTCTTTTCTAATAGAATTAAATCTTTTTTTGTATTAATCCCCGTTATTTCTAATATATCACTTGTTCTATGCGAGGCAACTTTAAGCTTATTATTGCTTAATAATGATACTAAATCAGTCAGATAATATTCCCTTTGTTTATTTTTATTCTTTATTAGTTTTAAATACTTTCTTAGTGCCCCTTCTTTAATACAGATTATACCCGTATTTATTTCATTAATTTTTTTTATTTCTAAGTTTGCATCTTTTTCTTCTATAATTTCAACAATTTTTTTATTAGAACGGATTATTCTTCCATATCCAAAAGGATTATTCAGTACAGCTGTCAGTATGCACATGTCATTTCTTTTTGTTTTACTGATTAGTGAGGTAAGTGTTTTTTTTGATATGAATGGGACATCGCCATAGAGTATCAATACAGTGTTATTTGGTTCATGTTGTTTGGCTTTGAGCGCAACTTGTACAGCTTCGGCTGTGCCTCTTGGATTTTTTTGATAGGTAATTGCAATATTATTTTTTTTAAGGATATCGCCGTAAGTCTCCGTGGGGTTATTTAGTACACATATTATTTTTTTAGAAGATATTTGGCATGCAATTTTTACAACATGCTCAATTATTGGTTTCCCCACAATCTTAAATGATAGCTTTGATTTCAAAGAATTCATTCTGGTGCTTTTACCAGCTGCAAGTATTATCGTTGTAATTGACATGGAGAAAATCTTTTGAGAAAAATTATTTTTTTCTCTTAAGTTTTTTAATAAGCCTTAGTTGTGCTGTTGCTTGCGCAAGCTCTGTTTTAGCTTTAGCTAAATCTAATTCCGAGTCAACATTTTCCATTGCCTGTTTTGCGCTTTCCTCTGCTTGTTTTGCTCTTTCTTCGTCTAAATCAGTTTCTCTTATAGCTGTNTCTGATAATACTGTNACCACATTTGGTTGGATTTCTANAAGNCCTCCACTGATAAAAAAAGTTTTAGTNTCAGTTTTAGAAATTTGTGCTCTTAAGTCNCCTGGTTTGAGTTTTGTGATAAGAGGAGTATGTTTTGGTGTGATTCCAACCTCTCCCATCTCTGCTGGGGCAAAAACCATTTCTACCTCATCAGAAAATAATTCTTCTTCTGCNCTGACAATTTCTAATTTTATCTTCTGATTTGCCATTTCTATAATTCTTCCGCTTTTTTATTTGCTTCTTCAATTTCACCCACCATATAAAAAGCTTGTTCTGGTAAGTGATCATAATCGCCATTTAGTATTGCTTGAAAACCTTTCATTGTATTTTTTAGAGATACATACTTTCCTGGGCTCCCAGTAAATGTTTCTGCAACATAAAAAGGTTGTGATAGATATCGTTGAATTTTTCTGGCTCTATTAACTGATAATTTATCTTCCTCTGATAATTCATCCATACCAAGTATGGCTATAATATCTTTGAGTTCTTTATATTTTTGCAATACACCTTGAACAGCACGGGTTGTATCATAGTGTTCCTGCCCAATTACTAGTGGATCAAGCTGCCTACTTGTTGAATCCAAAGGGTCCACCGCTGGATAAATTCCTAGCTCAGCTATATTCCTTGACAAAACAACTGTCGCATCAAGATGTGCAAATGTAGTTGCCGGAGATGGATCTGTTAAATCATCAGCTGGTACATATACTGCTTGTATCGATGTGATTGAGCCAGTTTTTGTTGATGTAATTCTTTCCTGTAAAACTCCCATTTCTTCAGCCAAAGTTGGTTGATAGCCAACTGCAGACGGCATTCTTCCAAGTAGAGCAGACACCTCTACTCCTGCNAGCGTGTATCTATAAATATTATCAATAAAAAGCAGCGTGTCGCTTCCTTCATCACGGAAGTGTTCTGCCATGGTGAGACCCGTGAGTGCAACTCTTAACCTATTCCCTGGTGGTTCATTCATCTGACCATATACCAGCGCTACCTTATCAATAACTTTTGCATCGGACATTTCATGATAAAAATCATTGCCTTCCCTAGTTCGTTCACCGACACCTGCAAAAACAGAAAACCCACTATGTTCTGCAGCTATATTTCTGATGAGCTCCATAAGTATGACCGTTTTNCCTACTCCAGCACCACCAAACAATCCAACTTTACTTCCTTTGGCAAAAGGACACATTAAATCTACGACCTTAATCCCTGTTTCTAAAATCTCTATTTCCGATGCTTGTTCTGCAAATGTTGGAGCGGGTCTGTGNATAGGCATCATAGTTTTAGATTTAATTTCTCCTGCATTATCAACAGGCTCCCCAAGCACATTCATAATTCTCCCAAGTGTCTTTTCNCCAACTGGTACTTTTATGGGACCACCAGTGTTTTGGACATCTAATCCTCTTTTTAAACCGTCTGTTGAACCCATAGCAATTGTTCTAACAATNCCATCCCCAATTTGTTGCTGAACTTCTAATGTTAAGCCATTTTCTTTTATTTTTAATGCATCATAAACTTTTGGTATTGCTTGCCGCGCAAACTGAACATCAACAACAGCTCCTATTATTTCAACAACTTTACCGGTGTCCATATTAATTATCTCCATGAATAAAATTAATCATAATGCTGCAGCTCCAGAAATGATTTCTGATATCTCTTGCGTTATTGCAGCTTGTCTATTTTTATTGTAAATCAATTGCAATTCNTCAATTAGATCAGCAGCATTATCAGAGGCTGCTTTCATTGCAACCATCCTCGATGCCTGTTCACATGCAAGATTCTCAACAATTGCACGATAAATCAATGACTCAATGTATCTTGTAAATAATGACTCTAAGACTTCTTTTGCATCAGGTTCATAAATGTAATCCCAGTAGTGCTCATAATTTTGATTTGTTGTTAGTTTTGAAATTGGNAATATTTTTTGCACNTTTGGCTCTTGTATTACAGTGTTAATGAATTTGTTATAGGATATGTAAACTTCATCAATTTCTTTATCTAAAAACTTATCGAGCGTTGCCTTGATTGTTCCTAGCAGTTGTTCAATTTTTGGTTTATCTCCTAAATGTGTTGTTTTTGCGACAACTTCACCTCCAGATCTCTGGAAAAAACTTAGAGATTTATTACCGATTACACTAAAACATGATGAAATATTCTGCGCCTCATTTTCAGATGTTAACTCAACTATCTTTTTGAATAGATTATTATTGAGTCCACCACATAAACCTCTATCAGAAGAGACAATTATATAAGCTCTTTTTTTAACATCTCTTTTTTCAAAAAATAAAGAATTATATTCAGGGTGAGCATATGACAAGTGCTCTATTACATTCATAATCTTTTCAGCATATGGTCGCGCTCTATTCATTTGGGCTTGCGCTTTTCTCATTTTACTTGCAGCAACCATTTCCATAGCTTTAGTTATTTTTTGTGTATTTTTGATGCTTTTTATTTGAGTTCTTATTTCTTTGCTTCCAGACATTTCTACCAAACTCCATTAGATTTAAAATCTGTCATTAATTTATTTAGTCCCTTTTTAACTTCATCATTATATTCCTGGGTTTTGTTTATCTTATCTAATAATTTTGCATGTTTAGATTTTGCAAACTCATGCAAAGATTTTTCAAAATGGATGACTCTATTTATCTCAACATCATCTGCATAACCTTCACTAACCGCAAATAATGAAATGGCCATCTCCGCCATTGTCAAAGGCGAATATTGTACTTGCTTCATTAATTCAGTGACACGCTGTCCCCTTTCAAGTTGTTTCCTCGTAGTTTCATCTAAATCTGAAGCGAATTGAGAAAATGCTGCCAGCTCACGATACTGTGCTAATGCTAGCCTCACCCCACCGCCCAGTTTTTTAATTATTTTTGTTTGTGCTGCTCCACCTACTCTCGATACAGAGAGTCCAGCATTAATAGCAGGCCTTATGCCAGCATTAAATAAATCAGTTTCAAGAAAAATTTGTCCATCAGTAATTGAAATTACATTGGTAGGCACAAATGCAGAAACATCTCCCGCTTGCGTTTCAATAATTGGCAATGCGGTTAGTGACCCAGTTCTTGATTTTATCTTGCCTTTGGTTAAGTCGCTCACAGCTTTTTCATTAATTCTAGAGGCTCTTTCAAGTAGACGAGAATGTAAATAAAAAACATCACCCGGGTATGCCTCCCTCCCTGGTGGCCTTCTCAACAATAATGAAACTTGCCTATAAGCCCATGCTTGCTTTGTTAAATCATCATAAACTATTAGCGCATCTTCTCCATTATCACGAAAATATTCTCCCATAGCGCAGCCGGAATAAGGGGCTATATATTGCATTGCAGGAGAATCTGAAGCTGGCGCTGCAACAACAATTGTATGGTTCATGGCATCATGCTCTTCAAGCTTTCTCACCACTGCTGCAACTGATGATGCTTTTTGTCCTATTGCAACATAAATACATTTTATTCCCGTGCCTTTTTGGTTAATTATAGTATCGATTGCCAGAGCGGTTTTGCCTGTCTGTCTATCGCCTATTATAAGTTCTCTTTGTCCACGTCCTATTGGCACCATTGAATCAATAGATTTTAATCCAGTTTGTACTGGTTGATCTACAGATTTGCGTTCTATTACCCCAGGTGCAATTTTTTCAATTGGTGAAAAAATATCATTTTTTATTGGCCCATTATTATCAATTGGTTCCCCCAATGAGTTTACTACTCTACCAAGAAGAGCAGTCCCTACTGGTACTTCCAAGATTCTGCCCGTACATTTAACTGGGTCTCCTTCCGTGATATGTTTATAATCCCCTAGTATCACAGCCCCAACTGAATCTCTTTCTAAATTGAGTGCTATCCCAAACGTCTTGTTTGGAAATTCAAGCATTTCTCCTTGGAGTGCATCTGTTATGCCATAGATTCGAGCTATCCCATCAGTTAAAGTAACAACTGTCCCCTCATTATGTGCCTTTGACTCAAGCTTAAAATCCTTTAATTTATCCTTTATAATGTCACTTATTTCTGTTGGATTGATTGTCATTTTTTTCTCTTCTCATTATTAACAGATAAGCTGGTCTTCTAATTGAGATAAGTGATTTTTCGCACTAAAATCTCTCACTTCATCATCTATCTTAATCTTTATGCCAGCAATTAAATTCTTAGATAAGATATGCTTAATTTCAATTTTTGATTTATATTTTTTTTCAAACTTGCTTTTAAGAACATTGACTTGAGCAGGTGTTAATTTAAATGGCGCCTCTACATAGACTACTTTCACATTGGTGTGTTTTTCTTCAAGCAAGTTATATATTTCATAAATCTCTTTGATTGCAAAAATTCGTTTTGTGTTGAGTAAAATATTTAAGAATTGAGTAATTTTTTTGTCAGTTTTTTTTGGTAAAAAGCTAATCAAAAATGCAATTCTCTTATCATTTGATATTTTTGGATTAGCAAGTATTGCTTTAGTTTTCATATCAGCAACAACCAAAGATATTATTCCTAATGTCTCTTTCCAAAGTTTTAAATTATTATCTTCTAGAGCAGTCTTGAATGCCGCCTCTGCATAAGGTCTTGCGTATATATAGTTATCAGACATACTTTAAAACCTCTTTAATGACTCTGAAAAAATCTCTTTATGTTTTTTCTCATCAATTTCTTTATTTATTATTTTCTCTGCACATTGCACAGAAAGCTTTGCAACATCCTTTTTCAGCTTTTCTTTTGCGGCATTGATTTCTTGTTTAATTTGTTGATTTGATGCTGAAGTTATTTTATCAGCTTCTTTTTTTGCTGTTACTCTAGCGTCTTCAACAATAGAATTGGACTGCTGTTGAGCTTGATCAATGACTTCAGAAGCTTTCTTTTTAGCATCACTGACTATTTTTTGATAATCAATATCTGCCTGCTCCATTTTCTTCTGCCCTAGTTCAGCGGAAACTAACCCATCGGCTATTTTTTTTGACCGCTCCTCCATAGCATGCATTAATGGCTCCCACAGAAAACGTTTGATGAACCAAACAAAGATAATAAAGGTGAGCATTTGCCCAAAAAGTGTTGCTGTCACATTCATTTCTTGTCTCCTGTATTTTCCTGCTTCATCCGCCTATTGCTGCTTTTGCTGCATCAATAAAGGGGTTAGCAAAAACAAAGAACATCGCAAACGCTAAAACTATAAATGGAAAAGATTCCATAAGTCCTGCTGTGATGAACATTTGTATTCTCAATGCAGGCAACATCTCTGGTTGTCGTGCGATTCCCTCAATATATTTCATACAAATCAAACCCCAACCTATCGCAGAGCCGAAGCCAGCTGCAGCAAGCATAATGGATACTCCCAAGCTTGTTGATGAGTATATTTGGGTTATCATTTCTGGTGTAAGTGAATTTTCCATACTATATCCTCTTAAAAATAATTAATGTGCCTCCTCAGACGCTAAACTTATATACATTATAGTCAACACCATAAAAATAAATGCTTGTAGTGTTATTACTAATATGTGAAATATTGCCCATAAACTTCCCGGCAAAGGAATTATCCACCAAGGCAACAATGCAATGAGTAAGAAAATCAATTCGCCGGTAAACATATTACCAAATAATCTTAATGCCAAACTTAATGGCTTCGCTAGTTCCTCAACTAAAGTTAATATAAAATTTATCGGTGCTAACCAAATACCAAATGGATGTACTATAAATGATTTCATATATCCGCCAGCACCTTTTGCTTGTATGTTGTAGTATATGCATAATGCAAAGACCGTTAACGACATTGCGAAAGTAGTGTGAGGATCTGTTGTTGGTACAACTTTAAGATAATGAATGCCGAGCATGTGTGCAATTTTAGGCAGTAAGTCGACTGGAATTAAATCCATAGCATTCATTAAAAAAACCCAAACAAAAATTGTGAGTCCAAGTGGCCCAACCAATTTATTTGGTTTTGGAATAGCTTCTTTGACAAGATTATTTACAAATTCAATAAGCGTTTCCAAAACATTTTGTATGCCTTGTGGTGGGGCAGTTGTGACATTCTTGCCTACCCTGTAACTAATAAACATAACAATAGACGCAATCAGAGCACCAAAGAACATAGAGTCAATATTGATTGTCCAAAAACCAGTACCTACTGATAATGGCTCTAAGTGGTGCGATATGTACCCTACAGGATTATCCGTTGCTGGGGCTTCACTCATACTACTATTATAAACCTTTAATAAATATATTTAGTCTTATAAAAGACATATCCAATTTGTGCTAATGCAAAAGCTACTAAAATTTGTAGCGCCTCTAGTAATAAATAAACTATTCCTACATAGAAGCCTATCAATATTATTGCAATTCTTACGAACAAGCTTTTAAAAAGCAAAAAAGCACTCCTATCTTTTTCTTGTTTCTTGGCAGCCTCAGCTGCATCGTTAATACTTTTTGCCAAGAGCATAGTGTTGAAAATTGATAATGATCCTCCAAAAATTGAGGACAATATTTCTTCTGAGCCAGTGCCCAAAAAAACAAGTGCAACTACAAATGAAATTGCCACTTGATACATGATTACTCTTAACACTTTCGATGTTTACCATCTACAAGAAATCACGGCCTTTATGGCCAATATAAGTATAAGTCAGTATTGATATTAGTTCAATTTATATATACGTCACTGAAGAACTTTTTGTAGGCTAATTTTTTATTTTATTTATTATGCCTTGTAATTGATCAAGGCTATTATATTTTATAATCATTTTCCCTTTGCCTTGCCTGCTTTCAGATATTTGTATATCTGTGCCCAGAACATCGGACAATTCTCTTTCAATGAGAATGGTGTCTTGATCTTTTTTACTATTTTTAAAAATGTGCTTGTTAGTAGAGTGTTTTTTGACTAATCCTTCAACCTGTCTAACAGATAATTGTTTTTTTATTGCTTGTATGATTAATTTTTCCTGATCTTTTTCTGATAATGATAACACCGCTCTTGCATGACCCATCTCTATTAAATTTTCAAGTAATTTAGATTTTACAAATTCAGAAAGTGTATTTAACCGTAAAATATTTGTTATGTGTGATCTAGACTTTCCTGAGAGCTGCGCAATTTCAGCATGGCTCATACCAAAGCCGCTGTGTAGGTTTTGCAAGCCTTCGGCTTCTTCAATTACATTAAGTTGTTCACGCTGTACATTTTCAACCAATGCAAGTAGAGCTGAATTTTTTTCACTAGAGTCTATTACTATGGCATCGATGCTTTCTTCTTTAATGTATTGCATTGCTCTCCATCTTCTTTCACCAGCTACAAGTTCATACCCTTGGTCGACATGTCTCACAATTACAGGCATTAGCATTCCATTTTCTTTAATAGAATTGCCAAGTGATATTAATCCTTCCTCTGAAAATTTTTTTCTTGGTTGATGAGGGTTTCTTGATATATTTTCTATAGGTATTCTAAGTATTTCTTGCCCAGAATTATTTTCTGTGCGCTGAGTGTTTGGCTTGGCTTTTTTTGCATTTGTACTTGGCTTATCGCTTAACAATGCTTCAAGCCCAGAGCCTAAAGCTTTTCTCTTGACCATAATATAAATATAACTTGCTATTATGAATAAGTATAGAGAGGTCTTATTTTTCTTGTTTAATAATTTCTCCTACTAAAGACATATATGCAAACGCTCCTTTTGAAGAATCATCATAATCTTGTATTGGCTGCCCATGGCTTGGCGCTTCTGCTAATCTAATATTCCTTGGAATGATTGTTTTAAATACCTGATCCTTAAAATATTTCAAGAGCTGTTCACTGACATCTAATGAAAGATTATTTCTTGGATCAAACATGGTTCTAAGAATCCCTTTTATAGAAAGCTCTCGGTTAGTGCCTTGCTTAATCTGCTCGATTGTCGTCATTAGTTCACTTAATCCTTGTAGTGCAAAAAATTCACACTGCACAGGAATAATTGTTGCTGTTGAAGCAGCAAGTGCATTGACAGTCAGGATGTTCAAAGAAGGTGGGCAATCTATCAAAACATATTTGTATTGTTTAATCTTGTTTAATAAAGTTTTCTTAAGAGTGAACTCTTTGTCCTGAGATTCTAATAATTTTACTTCTGCTTCAGTCAATACTGGAGTAGCAGGTAAAAGCGAGAAACCTAGATCTTCCTTGTCAATAATAGTTTCTTCCATAGATGCATCCTTCAGTAAGACATCGTTTATAGACATATCAATTTCATGCGGGTCTAGCCCGCTGCCTCTCGTTGCATTTGATTGGGGGTCCAAATCAATAAGTAGTGTTTTTCTGTTTGTTCTTGAAAGACAAGACGCAAGATTGATGCATGTGGTTGTTTTGCCAACACCTCCCTTTTGATTTACTACTGCAAGTATTTCAGTCATGTCCAGCTCTGCACTAAATACCGCCTATTTTGAAAAAATGGTGATTTTATTTCAGTTAATGAAAGTCTGTTTTTTTCATTCTCGCTTTTTTCTTCTATGTATTTGCGTAAACTCAAAGCATTAGAGCCAGTTAAAAAATAGACTGGCAAGTTTGTTCCTAAGTTTTCCCGTGCTGTTTTAGTAATAGAGATAACTTTCTGATAGTAGTCCATTTTAGTAAGGGTTTTATTGCTAAAATTTTTTAAAACTATTGCTGACAAATCAGATTTTACTTTGTAGTTTTCAAAGGTTTCTTTAACAGGAGTGATGTTCTCAATCCTCAGTTTTAGTTTGGCTTGTTCCAAAAATCTAATAGGTTTTTCTTTTTTATCAAGCAAGATTATTTGAGACTTCTTTTTTATCATGGCAATAAGTATTCCTGGTATTCCTCCACCTGTCCCAACATCTAAGAGTTTGCCATCAGGCAAATATTTGCACATATTTAAACAGTCGCACATATCTCTTTTTACAAAGTAGATAGGGTCTCTTGTGCTAATTATGTTGTGTATTTCATGCCAAGAAAATAACATATCTACATATTTTTTCATTAAGTTGGCCAATTCTTCTGATTTTTTCAACTCAACAAAATTCATTACTTCATTTATGTATGCATTGACTTTATTCATTAGATTTTTCTTTTAAGCGATCTGACTAGATTCATTATTGATGTGCAGTAGCTCTTAATTATTTAAACTTATTTTTTTTCATATAAATTCTTATCAAAGAAATGATAACTGGTGTTATGCCAGAAATCCTGCTTGCTTGACCAATGTTTTTTGGCTTAATATTCGAGAGCTTTTCTACAGCTTCATTGGAAAGCCCTTTAATCTCACTGTAGTTTATTCCTTTTTTGATAGGGAGATTATGTTGTTTTTCTAAAATATCTATTTCTTCATCTTGCTTTTTTAAGTATCCAGAATATCTTTCATTATTAGCAATAAGGTGTCCTATGTCAGAATTTACTGTCATACCAAAACAATCAAGTTTAGTTATATCCTCATATCTAACATTTGACATTTTTAATAAACTTTTAAGATTATGAGTTTTCTTTAGAGTTATCCCAAGTTTTTTTTCTAAATCCTTGCTTATGCTACTATCAGGTTTAATAAAAATTTTCTCAAGTCTCATGTTTTCATTTTTAATTTTTTTTAATTTTTCCATAAGCAAATCCATCCTTTCTTTTGAAACCACTCCCATTTCAAAACCTTTTTCTGTTAGCCTTTCATCAGCATTATCTTCTCGTAATCGTAATCTGTATTCAGCTCTGCTTGTAAACATTCTGTAAGGCTCCATTACTCCTAACGTAACAAGATCATCAATCAATACTCCCAAGTAGGATTCTTTTCTAGTAGGGCACCATTTTTCAATACCTCTGGACTTTTGTGCAGCATTTATTCCAGCCAAAATTCCTTGTGCTGCTGCTTCTTCATATCCAGTGGTCCCATTAATTTGTCCTGCAAAAAAAAGATTTTTTATATATTTTGTTTCAAGTGTGTTATCTAATGATCTGGGATCAAAATAACTATATTCAATAGCATAACCTGGCTGAGTTAAAACACAGTCCTCAAGCCCATTTATGGTCCGCAAAAACTTATGCTGAATTTTCTGAGGTAGACTTGTAGACAGTCCATTCGGATATATCTCAATATCACTACTAGTTTCAGGCTCCAAAAATATTTGGTGCGAATTTTTGTCTTGAAACTTTTCAACTTTATCTTCTATTGAGGGACAATATCTAGGTCCTACCGATGATATTTTGCCATTGTATAGCGGCGATAATTCTTTAGATTCTTTGATGATCTCATGTGTTTTACTATTTGTGTAAGTAATGTGACAGGGTATTTGTTCAATTTGGTTGGGCACTCGTTGATAATGGTCATACAAATATGATAAACATGGTTGGCTTACGTCGCTGTGTTGTATTTCTAGTTTTTGAAAATTAATCGATTTTTTTTTAATTCTTGGCGGCGTACCTGTTTTAAGTCTTCCAATAGCAAATGGGTAATCAAAAAAGAATCTCTCCAAATCATTGGAAGCTTTATCGCCAACTCTCCCAGCCGGAAAGGTTTTATCGCCAATATGTATTTTTCCTCCAAGGAAAGTTCCTACGGTCATTATTACTGTAAAACCAAAGATTTTTTCGCCTTGTTCTGTCGCTATTCCTTGCACAATGTCGTTTTTTACAATTAGTTTTGAGACTGTTGCTTGTAACAAATCTAGATTTTCTGTTTCTTGGATAGCTTTGAGCATATTTTTTCTATACGCATCTCTGCATGTCTGTATTCTCGTAGCTCTAACTGCTGGTCCCTTTCTGGAATTGAGGGTTCTTCTTTGTAAAGCAGAATTATCAGCTATTTTACAAATTAGCCCGTCCAATGCATCAACTTCTCTTGCTAAGTGCGATTTACCAATGCCGCCGATAGCTGGGTTGCAACTCATTTGACCAATGGAATCAGTTTTCATTGTTACTAATAGAGTATTAACCCCGGATCTTGCAGCTGCATGAGCAGCTTCACATCCAGCGTGTCCACCTCCAATAACAATTACGTCATATTTTTTCATTTACTTACCTATGCAAAATTCCGAAAAAATTTTATCCAGAAGTTCTTCTGAGCTATTTCCGCTTGTAATTTGGGAAAGCTGTTCATGCGCTAATCTTAATTCTTCCGCAATTAATTCTAATTCATCATTATCAAGATATTCCTGTGCATTGTAAAGTGACTGCAGGGCGGTTCTTGCTGAGCTTAGGTGTCTTGCTCTTGCGGTAATTGTGTTTTCTGCAGAAATTTTTTGCGAATTATCTTCTTTGATCAGATTTATTATGTGCCCTATGCCTTTTTCTTTTAAAACAGATATGTAAGCTTTGCTCACATTGCCTTTTTTTAAACTTGGTTTTTTCTTTGTTATGTCAATTTTATTGAATATTAAGTCATAGTTTTCTATTCCAAACTCATTGATTATTTTTTTATCTTTATCTGAAAACCCTATTTGATCATCTACCACATACAATACTTTATCTGCTTTTGATAAGGCTTCTTTTGTTTTTGTTATTCCTTGTTTTTCAATTTCATTGTCTGGTTCCCTTAGTCCAGCTGTATCTATAATCATAAATGTGTGCCCATCAGACTGAACTTCATACTGAATTGAATCTCTTGTAGTTCCGGGAATATCAGAAACAATGGAAGAGCTATCTCCCAGTAGTAAATTTATTAAAGATGATTTGCCTGTGTTAGGTTGTCCAACAACACAAAAAGTATTTTGTTTATTCAATTTAATTCCTCTGCTAGCAGATAAAATTACTTGTCTAATTTTCTTTTCGATAATACTAAGATCTCTCTTTAGTATTGTCCTGCTATTTTCTGGGACATCATCTTCTGGGAAGTTAATTGCTGATTCAATTTTTGCTCTTACTTCTAGAACTTTATCGCTAGCTTCTAGTATTTTATCCGAGAATCTACCTCTCAATGAATTATATGCCCCCTTTACAGCTGACAAACTTCTAGAGGTTATTAAATCTGAGACTGCCTCTGCTTGAGTTAAATTAATTTTATCATTTAAAAATGCCTTTTCAGTAAACTCTCCTGGTTTTGCATGCCTAATATTATTTCTGGTTATATTATTCAAAATTGTTTCNAATATTATTGGGTTCCCGTGAGTATGTATTTCCAACATGTCTTCGCCGGTNTATGATTTTGGTTGTTGAAAATAAATGGCTATTGCATTGTCTATTATGTTCCCATCTAAGTCATATATCTTTCTTAATGTAGCTTCTCTTGGGCTTAGTGATTTTTTGAAAAGCTTTTTAATCAGTTTTGGAACTTCAGGGCCAGATACTCTTATAATCCCAATTCCGGAGTTACCGGGCGGAGTTGAAATTGCAGCGATCGTTGTTTTCATCATCGCTCACTACTATGCGCCTACCACTCTCTTATTTATCACATATTGTTGTCCAATTGATAGTATGTTGTTAGTCAACCAGTAGAGAACAAGACCTGATGGAAAAGTTGCAAAAAGGAATGTAAAAATAATTGGAAGAAACATAAAAATTTTCTGTTGCATAGGTTCTACGGGTGTAGGATTTAATTTTTGTTGTATGTACATTGATACGCCCATAGCAATTGGGAGAATATATAATGGGTCCGCGCTTGAAAGATCACTGATCCATGCAATGAAAGGAGCCTGTCTCATCTCAACACTTTCTATTAAAACCCAGTATAGAGCAATGAAGACAGGTATTTGAATTAATATTGGCAAACAGCCTCCAAGAGGGTTTACTTTTTCTTCTTTGTACATACGCATAAGTGCTTCACTGTATTTTTTCTTATCCTCTCCAAACCTTTCTTTAAGTGATTGCATTCTTGGGGTTAGTTTTTTCATTTTTGCCATAGATCTGTAGCTTGTTTCTGAAAGTTTAAAAAATACAAGTTTAATTAGGATAGTAAGAAAGACAATGGCCCATCCCCAATTACCAATAAAAAAATATAATTTTTCTAAAATCCAAAACAAAGGAGCAGCCAAAAAGGTTAATGCTCCATAGTCAACCGTAAGAACTAAGTTTTCTGATACAGCATTTAGTTCATTTTGATTTTTTGGTCCAACAAAAAGTCTNCTCACAAAAGTTACTCTAGAATTTGGCTCTATCTCTTGATAATTGTCAACAGAGCCTATAAGGTATATTTTTTNNCCACCATTTGGTATAAATTTTGTATAGACCGTGGTATTAGATTTTTGATCACTAGCATACGGAATCCACGCAGTTAAAAAATAATGCTCTAGCATACTTATCCAACCAAAATTTAGTGGTTTTATAAGATTGGTTTCACTTATTTCATCAAACTCAACTTTAATAAATTTTTCATCGTTGTCATAATACGCAGCTCCTGTGTAAGTATATAAAAGCCGGTTAGAATTTTGTCCCTCTCCTCTCTCTATACTATTAAATTGTCGCCAAAGCGAAACAGAGGGTGTTGTGTTTTCAATCTGCTGCGTGACAGTTATTAGATGGGAGTGTTTGTTGAACGAGTATGTTTTTGTTATTTTGGTTCCATCATTAGCTACGCCAGTCAATATAACATCCAAGTTTTTTTTACCTGCAATATCGTGCATAGTTTTATTAGATGTAAATCTTATTTTTGTTTGTTCGTTTTTCTTTTGTGCCCCAACTTTTGCAATATAGTGTTTTGTTTTTGTGTCTAGTATTTGAATATTGACGGCCTCTTTGTCTTGTGAAACAGGATAATTTAATAACTCAGCAAAAATAATTGAACCGTCTGCAAGGCTAATTTTTATGTTGTGGTTATCTGTTTTAACTAAAATAAAATTCTTGCTGTACACACTCTCTTCTACAGGAATTATTTGCTCATCAATGCTTTCACCCTTTTTAATTATTTTTGTTTCTGGAATTTCTTCACTGATTATTTTTGTTTCTCTCGTTTCTACAGAATAATCATTGCTCCATGCTTCATATAATAGAATGCAAATGAATGCTAATGCGCTGTATAGGAAAAGACGGTTATTCATGCTCGTGTTTTTTCTTTCCTGGGACTGGGTCATAACCATGAGTGCCCCCAGGCCTGCAGTTCATGATCCTTTTTATTGTTAGGATGAGGCCCAAAAACAATCCATTTTTTTCAAAAGCTTCAAGCGCATATGAAGAACAGCTTGGGTAATGTCTACAACTAGATGCCATATATGGAGAAACACACTTTCTGTATACAATAATTGGGAGTGTGATTATTTTGATAAATGCTTTTTCAATTTTTTCCATTCTTGCGTCAAAATGCCCTCTAGTTCAGCTTTTGGGGCTTCAATTTTACGTTTGATTACAACGAGGATATCATAAGAATTTAACTGTTCTATCCCTTTTTTGAAATCTTCTCTGATTTGTCTCCTTAATGTGTTCCTAGAAACAGCAAGGGGGACTAATTTTTTTGGAGCTATTATCCCTAGTCTTGCATTATTGCAGTTGTTCTTTCGATAATGAACGTCCAATGTTTTCCCAAGAATTTTTTTATCGTTTTTAAAAGCAAATAATGTCTGAGCATTTATTTTTAAAAAATTAGAAGTGCTCTTTGTGGTCTTTTTTACGAACAAAGCGTGGTTCGGCCCTTTGCTCTGCGTGAGTTTATAATAGCGCGCCCTGACGCAGAACTCATTCTTGAGCGAAAACCATGTTTTCTCTTCTTTTTAAGGTTGCTTGGTTGGTATGTTCTTTTCATCTGTTTTTTCTCGTTTGTATATACTCCGAATTATATATTTCTTTGTCAATATATAAATTTATTTTTTTTTATGTGATAGTAGTATTTCTGTATAAGGGAAATCTATATGACCAATGAAACAACACTATGGGACAAATGTCTCGCGGTCTTTAAGCGCGTAGTCACTGAGAAGCAAATGAAAATGTGGTTGTTGCCCTTGAGGGTTAAACTTGAGAATAAGACGCTCAATGTCTTTGCTCCAAACAAGTTTATTCAAGATTCTGTTGAAAAAAACTATTTTCCTCTTATTGAAGAGACTGTTGCGGAGCTCAGCTCTAATCAAATTGAGAAAGTCTTCTTGTCGCTGAGCAAGCCTAAGGTTTCTGCTGTTGTTGATGAGCCTCAGGTGTTGAGAAAGTCTGCTTTTTCAACGAATCTTAATACGGATTTGGTTTTTTCAAATTTTGTCGAAGGCAAATCAAACCAGTTGGCAAAAGCTGCGTCTTCATCAGTTGTTGCCAGTCTTGGTCAGTACAACCCTCTGTACATATATGGGGGCGTTGGTTTGGGAAAAACACACCTTTTGCACTCTATAGGAAATGAAATTATGAAAAAAACACCAAAAAAACGTGTTGTTTATCTTCATTCTGAAAGGTTTGTGCAGAATATGGTGTCTGCCCTCAGGCACGGCAAAATGGAAGANTTTAAATCATTTTACCGTTCCGTAGACGCTCTCCTGCTTGATGATATACAGTTTTTTGTTGGCAAAGAAAGATCTCAGGAAGAATTNTTTCATACTTTTAACTCTCTTTTTGAATATAAAAAACAAGTTGTTTTGACTTCTGATAAGTACCCCAAAGAAATAGAGGGGCTTGAGGAGAGNCTTAAGTCTCGNCTGGNNTGGGGAATGAATGTTTCTATAGACCCTCCNGATTTAGAGACCAGNGTTGCTATCTTGCATAGCAAAGCNGAGTTNTCTGGGACACAAATAACTGAAGATGTTGCTTTTTTTCTTGCTAAGAACGTCCATTCTAATGTTCGCGAACTAGAGGGTTGTCTTAGGCGGGTTATTGCCACTGCCCACTTTAAACGAGAGCAGATTACTCTACCCTTTGTTAAAGATGCTTTGAAAGACTTGTTGTCATTACAAGAAAGGCTTTTAACAATCGAGCATATTCAGAAAGTTGTTGCTCAATATTATAAAATCCGCGTTAGTGACCTTTTGTCCTCAAAAAGAGACAGGAGGGTNACATTGCCAAGGCACATGGCTATGTCCTTATCAAAAGAACTTACAAGCCATAGTTTGCCTACTATTGGTGACAGTTTTGGTGGCCGTGACCACACCACAGTTCTNCATGCTTGCAAAAAAATGGNTTCTCTAAAATCTACATCCTCTGCGGTTGATCAAGACTATAAAAANCTTCTNCATNCTTTAAGTAATTAGGGTTTTCTGTTCATAGGCTGTTGAAAACCTGTGGGGTTTCNTGTTGGTTAATTTTTTACACAGTTTTTACACTTACTNTGGNCCAAAGAAACAAGNTANNCACAAGCCNAGCAAACAGCAAAAACCATAGATCATAAAGTAAATTTGAAAAAGTATCGTGTATAATAATAACAATAACAAATATATATATGATAGTTACTTTTAGAACAAACGACCTGTTAGAAACTCTTAAAAATATAGTNGGCGTTGCTGAAAATAAACAAAGCATGCCAATACTTGCTAACGTTTACTTTAAGGTTGGCTCAGGTTCGCTGATTATGGCTGCGAGCGATCTTGAAGTAGAGGTGTTCTCGTCTGAG
>NZWU01000017.1 GCA_002701705.1 Gammaproteobacteria bacterium | reverse complement strand
AACAAATACTGTTGACAGATCGAGGAACGTTTTTTGGTTATAACATGCTGATAAACGACTACAGAAATTTTCCAATTATGATGGAGACAAAATACCCAGTCTGTTTTGATGCTACTCATTCAGTACAATTGCCAACATCAATGGGAAATATCTCTGGTGGTCAAAGAGAATTTATACCAACTCTAACCAGAGCGGCTGCTGGCGCAGGTATACATGCATTATTTATGGAGGTACATGATGATCCTGATAATGCAATGTCTGATGCTAATACACAGCTAGATGTCAAGTATTTAGAAAATATACTTGTCCAAGCCAAAACCATGCATGAAATTAGAATAGATTTATTTAATAAATATGGTGCAGATAATGTTAAGTGATATTAACAGTATAAAAATTACGGAAGCCATGTTTTCCACAGAAAAATTTCCTGTTATTTCTGCAACAACATTAATAAAAGAAACAATAGAAAGTATGACAAAGTTTAATATTGGTGTAGCTTGTATTGTTGAAGATAGTAATTTATTAGGTGTTTTCACTGATGGGGATCTTCGTAGATTACTTTTGTCACATCAAAAACCATTTCCCGCAATTTTTGCTGATGATGTTTCAACATACATGACTAAGGCACCTTGTGTTATTCAAAAAGACGCATCAATTTTGGATGCAATAACATTAATTAATGAAAAAAAGATTTGGGACCTGCCTGTATTGGATTCTAATAAACTTGTTGGTCTTGTAAATTTACATACTTTAGTTACCTATATTAATAGTCAATGAATGTTTTAGCTGTAATACCGGCTAGGTGGAAATCAAAAAGATTTCCTGGAAAACCAATTGCAAAAATTTCTGGTTTACCAATGATTGTGCACGTATATAGGCGAACTCAAGAGGCCAAAGAAGTAACAGATACTGTCATCGCAACTGATGATAAACGAATAGTTGATGTATGTAAAAAATATTCATTAAAATTTATAATGACATCAAAAAATTGTATGACAGGAACTGATAGGGTTTCAGAAGTAGCTAGGAAAATACGGGCAGATTCATATATCAATATTCAAGGGGATAGTCCTTTGGTAGATAAAGATGATATAAGCAAGATGATAAAGGCTCATTATAAATTTATAAAATTAGGGATTAATGTAACTAATTCATATGTTCTTGAAAATTCGATAGATTTTAAAGAATCAGCAAAAAATTTATCACCGCATGCATATCTCGTGCAAAAAAAGGATCAGACTATTTTAGCAATATCACGTCATGCCATACCGTATATATTTACGGGGGAAGGCAAGAAAATCACTTCTTATAAGTATAAATCACATGTTGGCATGTATGTCTTTAGCAGGGATAGTTTATTGAAATATACTAAGTTGCGACAAGGTGATATAGAAAAAGCAGAAGGAATTGAAATGCTTAGATATTTGGAAAATGGAATACAGATAGGTTGTGTAGAAATTAAAGGTGGATCACAAACAGTTGATCACAAAGAAGATATAAAAAAAATAGAAATAATGATGAGAAGAAGTTGATGAAATATATTGAAAAAAAGTTCAATTTACAAAACCAAGTGGTTGTTATAACAGGCGCTGGTGGCCACATATGTGGTGCTGTCGCGGAAGGATTTGCAAAAGCAGGGGCACGATTGGCTTTATTAGATATAAGAAAGAAAAATATTGATAAGAAAAGCTTTTTAAAGAAAATGCCAACTAAAAATTATATCTCGTTAGAATGTGATGTTACTAAGAAAGACCAAATCGTTGAATCATTTAACACTATATTAAAAAAATTTGGTGCCGTAGATATTCTTATCAATGGAAGTGGCATAAACTCTCCATCAAAATTTTTTGATATATCTGAAGATGAATGGGATAGTATTTTATCAGTAAATTTAAAAGGCACTATGTTGTGCTGTCAAATTTTTGGCAAACATATGTGCAAAAAAAGAAAGGGTTCAATTATTAATATATCATCAGTTTCATCTGGCCCTCCATTATCAAAAGCTTTCACATATTCAGTATCTAAAGCTGCAATTAAAAACTTAACCCAGAACTTAGCTCGAGAATGGGCATCAGATAATGTAAGGGTAAATTCTATAAAACCTGGTTTTTTTCCAACAAAATGGAATTTAGAAAATTTTATCACCAACAAAAGAAAAAACGATATATTAAGTCACACGCCAATGCAAAGGTTTGGAAAACCCGATGAATTAATTGGGGCATTTATTTGGCTTTCTTCGGATGCTTCTAGTTTCGTGACTGGAGCTGAGATAACTATCGATGGTGGCTTTTCATCATGTACAATATGAATTATGAGTGAGTTTCAAAACAAAATTGTTGTTGTTACTGGTGGCACACAGGGTATAGGATTAGAGATTGTAAAAAAATTTCTAGCTAATGACTGCAAGGTATTTGTTGGAAGTAGAAATGAAACAGAAGAGTTCAATGATCAATGCAAAGGCGCTAAATTCATAAAAACTGATATTAAAAATATTGATGAAATAAAAAATCTAATTGATGNAGCATCAAAAGAAACAGGTAATATCGACATACTTATTAACAATGCTGGAATATCAATCTGGAAGAGACTTGAAAATATTGATGAAGATTTTTTTCACAATACTATAGATACTAATTTGAAAGGCACTTTGTTTTGTTGTAAATTTGTCATTAATTTTATGAAAAAAAGAGGTGTTATTATAAACATTGCAAGCTTAGCTGGGAAAAGAGGAAGTAAAAATAATTCAGTTTATGTTGCATCCAAGTTTGGTGTAGTAGGGATAACACAAGCTTTAGCTAAGGAACTGGGTGAAAAAAGTATCAGGGTTAACAGTATTTGCCCAGTATATATAGATACACCCACATTATTNTCAAATCTATCTGGGGACCATCCTGAAGTTGGCAATCAAAATCCAAGTGAATTCCTAAATCAATGGGGTAAAGCAAATGCAGCGTTAAAAAGATTGCCTACTGGTGAGGAATGTGCTGATACATGTCTATACCTTGCATCTGATTCTTCATCAGCTATCACGGGTCAAAACATTAATATAGACTGCGGAGTATTACCACAATAAAGATATGAATATCAATGATTTAAAGAAGAATAATAAAATTATATTTAATGCTTGGTTNCATATTCCATCGCCTTTTGGTGCTGAAATTATTGCTAAACAAGGTTGGGACAGCATCACGATTGATATGCAGCATGGNTTGATCACACATAGTGATGCTTTAGCCATTTTACATGCAATTTCATCTACAAATATTATCCCTTTAATCAGAGTCCCATCAAATAATTCACCTGATATTACAAAATGTTTGGACATGGGGGCAAAAGGCATTATTACNCCAATGATAGATAATGCATCGCAAGCCCAAGAGTTTGTAGATGCATGTATTTTCCCTCCAATAGGGAAAAGAAGCTTTGGGCCAATACGGGCTTATTATACAGAGGACAAAGACTATATCTTAGATTCACACAATAAAGTATTGAAAATTATACAAATTGAATCCAAATCAGCATATGAAAACTTGGATTCTATTTTAGCAGTGAAACACCTAGATGGAGTTTACATTGGGCCAAATGATCTAGCGCTAGGATTAGGTACAAATAGACAAATTGATACAAAAAATCCACAAAGAGCAAATGAATTTGAGATAACAGATGGAACGATGGATGCCATTGAACATATTCTTAAAAAAACCAAAGAATATGGTTTAATAGCGGGCATTCATAGCACTTCTGAACAGATTACATCTCTTATGATAGAGAAGGGGTTTCAGATGGTCACAGCAACGTCTGATGAACGACTTTTAGCATCTGGTTCACAAAACATGCTAAAGAACCTTAAAAAATAAATATCTAAACAATCTTATTCTAAAATGAAAAATATTCTCAAAGGATTTATACTTAGCTTGCTTCACTCTGTCAGGTGGGTAATCAAGAAACTTTATATTCACATTATACCTACTGATATCATAAGAACAAAAAAATATGAAATTAATTGCTATGACTTGTATCACGACGAAGAACTAAAAAAATGTTTTGATCATTTTAAAAAACATTATCTTCTGTCAGTGCATCTCACGGGAGATGACCTTCTAAATTATGCAATGCATCACGCTATCAAAAATACTGACGGGCTTTATCTAGAGTTTGGTGTTTGGAAAGGAAGAACTATAAATATATTTTCTAAACACTTAAAAAATAAAAAAATCTTTGGTTTTGACACATTTGAAGGGATTAATGAAGATTGGGCTGGAACAGATAAAGCAAAAGGATTTTATAGTGCAAACAAAAAAATACCAAAAGTTGATGATAATTGCATACTTATAAAGGGACTGATACAGGATACTTTACCTAAATTTTTAACAGAAAACTCAGATACAAAAATTGCATTTGCACATATGGATGTAAATACATATGAATCATCAAAGTTTATTTTGAAACTGATAAAGCCACGTTTACATGAAAATGCCATTATACTTCTTAGAGGTTGCCATAATTATCCAGGTTGGTCTGTTGGTGAATATAAAGCACTCCAAGAAACTTTTAGCTCTAAAGAATATAGATTCTTAGCATTCTCTAAGGATGGAACTCCAGCTGTAATCCAATTTCAAAAAAATTCATGACAATTAATTTTTAACTGATTGGATTTTCAGTACTTTTAATATACACTTTCTATTTACTCAATTTAATCATCATATATGAAATATAAAATACCTTTTTCTAAAGTTGTAACTGAGCGCAAAGAATTAGAATATGTTCAAGATGTTCTCAACTCTGGTTGGTTGACTACAGGTAATGTCGCAAAACAATTTGAAAAAGATTTCTCTAAATTTATTGGATCTAAATATTCTTTAACGGTTAATTCCTGCACATCTGCTTTACATCTCGCACTGAATGCTATATCCACAAAAAAAGGTGATAAAGTTATCGTTCCTTCATTAACTTTTGCTGCATCAGCTGAAGTTATTACTTATTTACAAGCTGAACCTATATTTGTAGACATTGATTACGATACATGCCTAATAACTCCTGAAATCATACAGAAAGCAATTGATGAGCATGGCGATATTAAAGCAGTAATTGTAGTTCATTTTGGAGGTCATGCAGCAATGATGACTAGCGACAATAAAAAGGGGATACTTGATATTTGTAAAGAAAATAACATAACTGTAATAGAAGATGCTGCACACGCATTTCCATCAAAATTAAATGATGTATATGTTGGTAACTTTGGAAAGATTACGTGTTTTAGTTTTTATGCAAATAAAACTATCACAACAGGAGAAGGGGGGATGATTGTTTCTGATGATGAAAAATTAATTGAAAAGATTAGAATTATGAGATTGCATGGACTAGATAAAGATCCATGGAAAAGACATACCGGTGAGGGGATAAAATGGAAATATGATGTGATTCTTCAAGGCTTCAAATATAATATGCCTGATATTAATGCAGCTATTGGTCTTGCTCAATTAGAAAGAGCGGAAAAAATGAGATTAGAGAGGCAAAGATGTGCTGAATATTATACTAATGAACTATCAAGAATTGACTGTATTGATATACCAAAATTAAAAGTTAATTTTTCTGATCATTCATGGTACTTATTTACAATAGTTGTTAATGATAAATCAAATACCTTAAGGGACGATTTGATGAACCTATTGGAGACAGATGGTATAAGCGCATCTCTACACTATAGACCGCTTCATCGAATGACTTATTATAAAGATACATATAATTTGGATGCTCAGGATTTTCCAAATACAGAAAAATACTACCATGGCTGTTTATCATTACCAATATACCCATCTCTGAAAAATGAAGAACTTGAATATATTGTCAAATCTATTAAAAAACATTGTGTTAAAAAATAATGGAAACAAACCTCAAATTAATTTAGAAGAGGTCATAAAAGATTAATTAATCACTAAGTTAAATGGATATTAATAATTCATTTTATGAAGCATCTAATTTAATTATTTCACTAGATTCTGGTTTAATTGAAATAATATCTTTGTCATTATTTGTTTCATTATCAGCTGTCATTATTGCATGTATAATTTCATTTCCAATTGGAAGTTTTCTAGCTATGAAAAAGTTTTATGGAAGAGAAATTATTATTATAATAGTAAATGCATTTATGGGATTACCACCCGTTGTAGTAGGTTTATTTTTATATCTTATATTTTCATCTGCAGGCATATTTGGTTATTATCAATTGTTATACTCCCCAACAATAATGATTATTGCTCAGATTATTATAGTCACACCAATTATTATTGGATTAACAAAACAAATTATTGAAGATTTATTTATTGAATACAGTGATCTATTACTATCTCTTAAAGCAACAACGATACAAAAAATTCAAACATTGATCTGGGATGCGAGATTTTCTTTATTAACTGTTGCTCTTGCAGGATTTGGCAGAGCATTAGCTGAAGTTGGTGCAGTTATTATTGTTGGTGGAAATATTGCCCATATAACACGAGTAATGACTACAACAATTGCAATGGAAACATCTAAAGGTGATTTATCTTTGGCTCTAGGACTAGGAATTATATTAATCTCTTTGTCAATTTTGATAAACGGATCATTGTATATACTTAAAAATATGTCAAAATTGTGACTTTATGTTAAATATTTTAATTTTGGTAGCACATGCAGATGATGAGGTATTGGGTCCTGGTGGATTTATTACCAAACTCGCCAAAAAGAATGTGAAAATTAAATTAGCAGTAGTATCAGATGGAAAAATTACTGTTAGAAATAAATTCGTGGATAACACTAGGCATTTATTCTCTGCGGCAAAGCAGTTAGGTATTAATGATATAACAATACTAGATTTCAAAGATCAAAAATTTGATACATATCCAATAGCGGATATTGCTAATGCTGTTTCAAGATTAAATTTTGATCCAGATATTATTATTACTCACTCTAAAACTGAGTTAAACAAAGATCATAGAATTACATTTGAAGTAGCAAAAATAATTTCAAGACCCAAAAACAATAGATGCTCAATACTTTGTTTTGAAATACCAAACAATTCTTTCTGGAATCAAAAAACATTTAAACCAAATTTCTTTGTAGATATTACAAAGGAAATTAAAAATAAAATTTTGTCTTTAAAAAAATATAAAAATGAAATTAAAAAATATCCACACCCTTGCTCATCTGAGTCACTAGAATTGATAGCTAAATATCAAGGTTTTTTATGCGGTTATAAATACGCAGAAGCATATGAAATTATAAGGCTATATGATGAACATTTATTTTATTTAAAAAAATAATTAAATTATAACTTAGCAACTAAAACGCTTACTTGTTTATTTATTTTTAAATTTGTAAGTAGCTGAATTTTATTTAATGTTTCATTTTTTAACACATTTAAATCAGGTGACTGCAATCTCTCTATGCTGTCTCTCCAAAGCAAAGTGGACCAATAATAATGAGCATACTCATTTGCGTCTGGAAAATTAAGAAAATTGTTCAGAATTTCTAGACTAACGTTTTCTTCTTTAAAATTTTTTATAGCAATTTTGTAAAATTCATTTTCTATTCTTTGTTGACGCTCAGTATATTCTGGCTTTGGATCCATACCAGTTACATTTTTATTTAGTTTATCTAATTCAATTGCATTACTCTTGCCTGGACCGATAATAACTAAGGAACCATTTTTTTTTAATAAGTTGAACATTTTATTTATTAATTCCTCTGGTTTTTGTGAATAATAGATTGAATAAATAAAAAAAATCCAATCAAACTTTTTATTTGATATTTTAAAATTATCAAAATCTTCATGTATTAAGCTAACATTTGGAATTTTTAAGTCTCTTTGAAGTTCATTTAATAAATCTCTATTATTATCAACTCCTATAATTTCTAAATTGTTTGTTAGTGATAAAAAAAAGTTAATAAAGTTTCCATTTCCACAACCCATATCTAAAATAGATTGATTTGGTAAAATTTTAAATTTTTGTTTAATCCATCCATGCAAATTAAAATTGCTGTATTTTTTGTGGATATCAATCCTGTTATTTAAAGCATCATTGTATTCTTTATAGCTATAATTTTTATTAGACATTTTTGTTATTTATGAGATAAAAGATTATCATTTTTTATCTCTATATTTATACTATACTTAAGAAAAAAATACCAAATAAAATTATGATTCTAAAGTATAGAGTTCGATTATGAGAATTTGTTTTTTTACTGAAAACTCTTACAAAGGGGGAATGGATAAGCTTATTTATACGGTTATTAATAATTGGCCAGATAAAGATGACATTATTACATTGCTTTGCAATAGAAGCCATCCAGGCTATTCATATCTTAAAGAAAATATAATTAATAACCATATGATCAAACCATCAAACGTTTTGTGTTCTTGGGAAATAAAAAATAAATTAAAAGATTTTTTACCAAATTCAATATTATCATTTATATCATTTTCATTAAAATACATAATCTTGCCTTATCAGGTAATTAAGTTAACCATATTTTTCAATAAATCTAATTTTGATAAAATTTTAATTTTTAATGGAGGTTACCCTGGTGGCAACACTTGTAGGGCTGCATCAATAGCTTGGAGATTATCAAAAAAGAAAAAAGCTCTTATGGCTTGCCTTAGTACTTTAAAAAGACCAGCGTGGTATGCCGCTCCTTTTGAGTATGTTATTGATAGATTTTTATCAACATCAATTTTTTGTTTTATATTTCCTTCAAAATTTGTTCAATCAACACTGTCCACAAGAAAATATTTAATGAAAAGTAAGCATAGGGTAATTTTCAATGGTATAGATTCATTTTTAGAGATTAATTCTTTGTCCCCAAAGAATAAACAGCAAGAAAACAACAACAAAACTAAATTTTTAATGCTCGCTACTTTTGAAAAACATAAGGGGCATGAACTACTTTTTGACTCGATTGTTAAGCTTCTTGATACATCAAATAATTTTCATTTTACAATTGCAGGCTTTGGAACTATTAAAGATAGAAATAGAATTCAAAATGCGATTACATCGCGTAAAATTGATAAATATATTACATTATTAGAATTTCAAAAGAATACTTTTGATTTATATTCAAATACTGATGCTGTAGTTGTACCATCAACTAAGTTTGAGGGTCTCCCATTAACAGCATTAGAAGCCATGTCTCTAAAAAAACCATTAATAACAACTAATACTGGTGGATTAAAAGAGATTTTCGAGTTAAATCCAAATATTGGTTTAATATCAGAGGCTAGAGCGGATAAATATTCAAATAATTTAATCACATTTATAAAAGAAAAAGAAAAAATTAAATTTTATGGGGAAAATGGCTTTAATACATATAATAAATTTTTTACAAGTAAATCTTGTGCAATAAAATACCATCAACTTCTGATGAATGAAAACATAACATGAAATATTTACATACAATAATCAGAATTTCTAATAATGCATAATTTAAATAATATACTTCCAATAAAATTTAAGAACGTATGTTTATCATTTAGATCAAACAGATTTTTCAATAATTTAACGCTAGAAATAATGAATAAAGGCATTTCGATTATAATGGGACCAAATGGTTCAGGGAAAAGCTTAATCTTAAAACTTATGTCAGGTCTTCTTGAACCAGATTATGGAATTATAAGCCATGCTAATAAATCTGTATCAACAAATCTTCCATGTGGTTTTGTCTTTCAAAAACCAATTCTTTTAAGAAGAACCGTTAGAGAAAACCTAAGCCACCCCTTATATATTATTGGTCTACCAAAAAAATATCACGATACTGAAATACAAAAAATTTTACCTAACAAAAAATGGCAAAAATTTTTAAATTTTCCTGCAAAGAAATTATCAGTTGGTGAACAACAAATATTATCACTTTTACGGGCTTTAATTATAAAACCAAAAATTTTATTTTTAGATGAACCAAGTAGTAGTTTGGACCCAACATCAACTTCTATTATCGAAAATCTTATTAGGAAAGCAACAAAACAAGAAGTGAAGGTTGTTATGACTACACATGATATTATTCAAGCTAAAAGATTGGCTGATGAGATATTATATTTTGAAAATGGTAAATTAATGGAGCAGGGCATAGCAACTGAAATTCTAAGTAACCCTAAAAGCCTAACTTCATCTTATTATGTGCATGACTTTAGTTAAAAAAAAATATTTAAAAAAGGCTATCAGCTATATAATTTTACTTTCTATATTTTTTAACCACAAAACTCCCTTAGCTTCTGAAAATTTTTTACTCTTACAAACAACCACTTCTCTAAGAGATTCTGGTTTCCTTGAATATATAATCCCTAAATTCAATGAATTTAATCATACACAAATAAGATATGTTGCCGCAGGAACTGGAAAAGCACTCACTAATGCAAAAAATTGTGATGCAGATTTACTAATAGTCCATTCTAAACCTGATGAGATTGAATTTATCAACAATAACTATGGTAAAACTCGAAAAACTCTTATGTATAATAATTTTGTTTTAGTTGCGCCTAAATCTAATCCAGCAAATATTTTTTTGAATGATGATATCATTGTTGCATTTACAAAAATTGCTAATACTAAATCTAAATTCTTAACTCGATCAGATAGCAGTGGAACCTATAAAGCTGAGACTAAAATCTGGGAGATGACTGGGATAAATCCTATTCTTAGTAGCGGTGATTGGTATTTAGAATCTGGGCTAGGGATGGGTTTTACGCTTAATATAGCCATAAACCTAGATGCATATGTATTATCAGATAATGCTACATGGCTTCAATTTAACAACAAATATAATCATCATGTGATTCCGATTAAAGACACTCATTTACTTAATATCTACAGCATTGTTACAATTAATCATCAGAAATGCCCAAATACCAAAAAAGATCTTGCAAATATATTTAGTAATTGGCTTTTATCTGAAGATGGGCAAGATGCAATTAATGCATTTACTGTGCAGGATCAGCAACTTTTCTATACATTTGAATAGAGGATACAAAAGTATTATGTTTGATGTTCGTATAATATATATTATGTTCTAAATCATGCATATAATGAAACATAATATATATTATGCGAATATGGATCGGTATTCCCTCGCATATATAAGGTTCATAA
>NZWU01000016.1 GCA_002701705.1 Gammaproteobacteria bacterium | reverse complement strand
TTTCATTTTAATGATTTGAAAAAATTCATTAATTATCGTATGGATGTTCATGATAAGACCAGGGAAACTCCCTATGCTTTTCATGAAAAAAAACACTCACATTGATCCAATTTTTGCTTTTAGTTTATTTATAATGATACTAGCGGCAGTAGATATCATTTCTTTTTTAATTTCATCTTCCCTATCTGTAGTTCCTAAAATCCTGCTTTCATCAAACAGATAATCTCTGTATAAAGTTATGCTTTCATCTTTTCCATTTTCCAACGGAGTATTTATTTTAAAAGTAGTCGTAAAAATCAATTCATATTCATTGACTCTACCTGCTTCATTTATGGACAACTGCCTCTTATTGTGTATTTCTGAGATAATTTCTATTTGATAACCCTCAGTGGTTCTACTATCAGATGTCTCTACCCCAATATTAGTCAATAATAAGTTTATTTCACTAGACATAGGACTATATGAACCTGTGATTAAAGCAATATTTCTTATATCATCTGGCAAATTAAGGTTGCCCCGTAATGTGTATCCGCACGATATAAGAGCAGTAGACAAAATAACTAATAGTAAATTTTTTATGATGGTTCTCATGAGTTAGATTACAAAATTAATCAATTTGTTTTTAATAAAGATTACTTTTTTTGCTTCACCTTTACTTAAATATTTAGTCACATTTTCACATGCATAAGCTTTTCTTGTTACAACGCTTTCAGTTTCATTGTAATCAACTGAAACTCTAGATCTAAGTTTACCATTTATCTGTACTATAATCTCAACTTTTGAGTCCGTTAATACACTTGCATCAAGTTTAGGCCACTCCTCATTCATAATAGGAATTTTATTATTAAATTCAAACCAAATTTTGTGTGTAAGATGAGGTGCTATAGGTGATAACATTTTTAAAAGAGACTTGATTCCATCTACTAAAATATTATCTGCATATAAGCATTTAGAATTGAATCGTATAAGTTCATTAAGTAATTCCATCATTGCAGCAATTGCTGTATTGAGACTTTTTCTCTCAAAAATATCAGAAGTAACCTTTTTAATTGTGCTGTGAATTTTTTTCTTGAGTGTAGTAGAATCAAGTTGATTTTCATTTTTATCTTCCTTTATTGACTCATTATTTTTTTTATTAATTACAGAATAACTTAAAGCCCATAACCGTTTCAAAAATTTATGTGCACCTTCTATGGCAGAATCAGACCATTCCAAATTCTGATCTGGCGGTGCCGCAAAGATAATAAAAACTCTTAGAGTATCAGCTCCAAACTTTTTGATAATATCGTCTGGATTAATTGTATTATTTTTTGATTTAGACATTTTCATGCCGTTATTAAGTACCATGCCCTGCGATAGCAAAGCTAAAAATGGTTCTGAATTATCCACTATTTTATTATCTCTCATTAACTTATGAAAAAATCTTGCATACAAAAGATGTAAGATAGCGTGCTCTATCCCTCCAATATATTGGTCTACAGGTAGCCATTGTTTCCTATTTGGAGTTAAGAGGTTTTTTGAATCCGTAGAAGATAAAAATCTTAGGTAATACCATGATGATTCAAAGAAAGTATCAAAGGTATCTGTTTCCCTAATTGCATCTTTACCTGTAAGTGGACATTTTATATGTTTCCATGTTGGGTGNCTATCTAATGGATTTCCCTCACATGAAAAATCAATATCCTCTGGAAGCNTTACAGGCAATTGCTCTTCAGGTATNGGNATAATTGATCCATCATCATGATANATTACNGGTATTGGACAACCCCAATATCTCTGACGNGAAATGCCCCAATCTCTTAACCTATAATTAATTTTACCAATGCCTAGTTTTGTTTTTTTTAAACTATCTAGAATTTCTTGCCTAGCCTCCTTTGAAGACATTCCTGAGTAATCCCCTGAATTATGTAATACCCCATCATCTGTAAAGATTTCTTTTTTGTTTTTAGAACTATTTGATTTAATAACTTCTTGTATTGGTAAATTATATTTTTTAGCAAATTCATAGTCTCTCAAATCATGTCCGGGTACTGACATTACAGACCCTGTTCCATATTCTGCAAGGATGTAGTTGGCAATCCAAATAGGAATTTTATTTTTAGTTAGAGGGTGTATAGCATCTATTCCAGCATAAACCCCTTCTTTTTCTACAGTTGATAATGACTCCTCAGAGACTTTCATTGAGGAACATTTTTTTAAAAAATTATTCACATTATCTTTTTTTGCCAAGTTGCTATTAATAATGATAGGGTGATTTGGAGAAACAGCCAAAAAAGTTGCTCCAAAAATTGTATCTAGTCTTGTGGTAAAAACTTCAATCTTCTGCTCACTATTTTCAATCTCAAAAAATACTGTTGCTCCTTCTGATTTTCCAATCCAGTTTTTTTGCATTAGCTTTATGGAATCCGGCCAATCAGTAAGTTCATCAATGCTTTGTAAAAGTTCATTTGAATATTGAGATATTTTAAGGAACCATTGGGGTATTTCTTTTCTTTCAATCTGTGCTCCTGACCTCCAGCCTTTTCCATCTATAACTTGCTCATTTGCTAGGACAGTTTTNTCTATCGGATCCCAGTTNACCTCTGATTTTTTACGATAGACAAGTTTTTTTTCTAATAATTTCAAGAAGAACCATTGCTCCCATTTGAAATAATTTGGGTCAGCAGTTGAAATTTCTGTTGACCAATCATATGCAAATCCAAGATTGTTAAGTTGCTTCTTCATTGAAATTATGTTTTTTTTGGTCCATTCAGCTGGGTGCACTTTATTTTTTATTGCTGCGTTTTCTGCCGGCAGCCCAAAAGCATCCCATCCCATTGGTTGAAAGACCTCTTTTCCAATCATTCTGTTAGCTCTTGAAATTAAATCACCAATCGTATAATTTCTTACATGACCAATATGCAATTTACCGCTTGGGTAAGGAAACATACTTAAACAATAATATTTGTTTTTACTATTTGAAAAGTTAGTTTTAAATGAATTATTTTTTCCCCAATATTTCTGGGCTTCGTTTTCAATTTTTATGGGATTGTATTCCTTATCCATTCTCTTTAGGTTTGTTGCTCAAAATGAAGAACATAAATANGAATATTAACATCAAAATAGGATAATCTCCAAAATCCATGTAAGGCGTCCTCCCTTTTGAACTATATACTTCGCCATCTAGAATCCCCTCCACTCCAAAATTAATTTTATCTAAAATTTGACCATTTGGACCAATTAATGCTGAAACTCCAGTATTTGCAGATCTTAAAATGTATCTCTGTGTTTCTAATGCTCTTACTTTAGCAATTTGTAAGTGTTGGTACGGTGCTAATGAATCACCGAACCATGCATCATTGCTGATATTTAGTATGAGAGCAAACTCTTTATGGTGAATATTAATTAAATTTGGATAAGCAATTTCATAACATATTAATGGGTAAATGTATTCTCGTCCAANTTTTAGACTAGTTATATTTCCNCTTCCTTTTGATAGGTTTGACATTGGTATATTCAAAGTTTTTGCAAGTAACCCAAAAACTGATGGAAAAGGAACATATTCTCCAAAAGGTACCAAATGCCTCTTATCATAAAATTGTTCTCCTTTATTAAGGAGGACTAGACTATTAAAAAATTTATCGCTGTCTTGATCAAATCTAAAGACACCCGATAAAAGAGATGTTTCAGTATTCAGTTCTTTAATGACGCCACTAAAGAATAATTTATCGCTATGATATAATGTTGGAATTGCAGTTTCTGGCCAAATAATCAAATCTTTATTTTTTTTATTTAAACTTAGTGATAAAAATTTTTTCTTAATCATTGTTATATCACTTTCCCCAAATTTAATTTCTTGTTTTATATTTGCTTGTATAACAGAAAACTTAATTGGTTTTAGTGCATGCGTTGTCCATTCATACTTAAAAATATTAAAAATTGTAACTGAGATAATAAGAATGAGAATGCCAGAAANAGATTTTTTTATTTCTATTGGTTTAATAAAAATTAATAGCGTATAAAGAATAAATGATACAACAATGAAACCAATGAAATAGTTTCCTAAAAGTGGGAATAAAACCTCTAAATAGGTGTTAGTTTGACTATATCCNAGCANCAACCATGGNAAACCACCAAATANATTAGANCTAATCCATTCTAAAAAAACCCATGCTGATGCTCCTATTATGACTCTTTGATGTATTGTTGAAGAAAAACTCATTTTATTTACAAAAAANCCAAATGGTACAAAAATTAACGCGAGTAAAAAAATAAATAAAAATGTCAATAAAAATGAAATATATAAATGTTGNCCNCCATAATCATAAATGCTATTAAAAACCCAATTAACTCCAAATAAAAATAGAAAAAATCCATAAATAAATGATAATTTCATGCTTTGTCTTCTTGAAGACTTAAAAAGTATATAGAAAAAAATTAAGAGAGATAAATATGCAAGAAATTTAAAATCATAAGGTGCAAATGCATATGGATAAATAATNCCAGCAAGCGACACAGATAAATATCTTATTAAGATAATGTTTTGATTGATAAAAAAATACACCTTGATATTTCTATAATTGANTTTATTTATTTTTAACTATATTTTTTATTACTTGTATCCTATTAATCTTTCTTGAATCNGCAGACAATACTTTAAATAAGAGATTATTAATTTTTATATTTTCTCCCTTTTGTGGAACTTTTTCAAATTGATTAATTAAATAACCTCCAATCGTTTCCACATCATCATCAGTAAAATCTGTGGAAAAATGATTATTAAATTCTTGTACACTTANAAGCGGGTCCACAATAAAAGTATTNCGATTTTGTGTAAGGATTTTTTCATCATCAGTTTTATCATGTTCATCATCAATTTCACCAACAATCTCTTCTATTACATCTTCAATTGTTACCAAACCAGAAACTCCNCCATGTTCATCAATGACAATCGCAATATGATTTCTGCTTGTTTTAAATTCATTTAAGAGAATATTTAGTCTTTTACTNTCAGGAACGAAAGTTGCTGGNTTTATTAATTCATGTATATCAAAGTAATCTTTCTCTTCATTTGTAGATATTTTGAGCAAATCTTTTGCAAGTAAAACCCCGATTATTTCATCTCTATTACCATCTATTACAGGGAATCTAGAGTGACCGGAAGAAACTACCTTTTTAATTACTGCATCCACATTATCACTAATATCCAAAACAATCATATGTGGCCTAGGTATCATAATCTCTCTTACTTGTATTTCTGATACTTTAAATACACCCTCAATCATTTTTAAGGAGTCATTATCAATTAATCCATTAACCAGAGAGTCTTTTAATATATTCAGCAAATCAGATTTCTTTTTTGGCTTATTACTCACCAAATCTAAAATTTTATCAATCCACTTCTNGTTNGATTTTTTAGTTTGCATCATAAGGATTTGTATACCCAAGATTATCCATAAGTTCTATTTCTTTCTTTTCCATGANTTCCCTATTTTTTTTTGATTCATGTGTATAACCCTGAAGATGAAGCATTGAATGAACCACCAAATGTGCCCACCTTATATCTNTTTTAATATTAAAGATTCTNGATTCCTTATTAACTATTGGNGGNCAAATGACAATATCACCTAAGAAATATTCACCCTTTAGGACTTCAGATTTTATAGGAAAAGATAAAACATTGCATGCAATCTCCTTGTTGAAATAGACTCTATTTAGGTTCACAACTTCAGATTTTTTTGCGAGCTTTATTGTTACAAAAGACTTCTTTGTTTTAAAAAAAGACATCTTGGCCCATTTTGTAATTTTGTAGTCACTCGGAATATAGCCGGCATAATTATTCTTGACAATATTAATTTTAAGATTTTTCACTTTTTTCTTTTACTGTATCCACTAATTATATTTTTAACAATGTTATGTCTCATTACATCTGCAGATTTGAATATTGAAACATGCGTNCCTTTTATTTTAGGGATAAACTCAAGNCAGTCTATCAATCCTGATTTAATATCTTTTGGAAGATCCACTTGACTAACATCTCCGGTAACGACAGTCTTTGATCCATAGCCAATTCTAGTTAANAACATTTCCATTTGCGCAATTGTTGTATTTTGTCCTTCATCCAAAATAATAAACGCATCATTCAATGTTCTGCCNCGCATATATGCCAATGGAGCAATTTCTATTATTTTTCTTTCCAATAATCTTGCAACTCTTTCATAACCAACAATCTCATAAAGGGCATCATATATTGGCTGAAGATAAGGGTTTACCTTTTCTGACAAATCTCCTGGAAGAAAACCAAGTTTTTCTCCTGCTTCTATCGCAGGTCTAGCGAGAAAAATCTTTTTTACTAAGTCTTGTTCTAAATAACTAACAGCACAAGCCACTGCTAGATATGTTTTGCCAGTACCAGCGGGACCAATACCAAAAGATAAATCATTTTTACAGATACCTTTTACATATAGCTCTTGAGCTTTAGATTTAGGTTTCAAAGTAATTTTTTTAAGCTTTATTGCGGTTTCATCATCAACCTCATTGATTTTNCTATTTTTGGAAGACTTATTNTTATTCATATACATATGCAAATGTTTTGGGGTAAGTTCTTCAAATTCTGAGAGCTTATATAACTCTTCAATTAACTGAGAAGTAAGAGGAACATTTTTTTGGCTNCCTTTAATTCTAAAGGCATTACCTCTGTTACTAATTTCAACTTTCATATATGACTCAATGTGTCTNAAATTTTCATCAAATAATCCACAGAGATTTGCAAGCCGGCTATTATCTTCTGGATATAAAGTTATATTTTGATGTGTTGTTTTTGNGGTCAAGATATTTTTTGATTTATATGNTTTACTAATTAATNTGTNCCGATAAATTTAAGAATTTTCCTCTTAATGTGCTGGATCTCAATTCAGTTACTTCCACATTCACAAATTTACCAATTAAATTTGGCAGNCCACTGAAATTTACAACTTTATTAGCACTAGTGCGCCCAAATAATTCATTTTTATTACGCACAGAAAACCCTTCTACCAATATTTCTTCTTCTGTACCTAATATTTTTCTGGCATATTCTCTATTTGTATATTTTAAAAGTTGTTGGAGTGTTTGTAGCCTCTCCTTTTTTACATCGTCATCGGTATTGTCTTTCTCATACATTGCNGGAGTCCCAGGTCTTGGACTATANATAAAACTATATCCACCATCAAATCTCAGTTCTTCGACTAGATTTAATGTTTGTTTAAAATCATCATCAGTCTCGCCTGGATACCCGACAATAAAATCTGACGTGAGGCTTATGTCTGGTCTAATTTTTCTAACCTCTTTAATAATACTTTTATATTCAAGTGCAGTATGCTTCCTTTTCATTTTAGATAAAATTTTGTCGGACCCTGACTGAATGGGTAGGTGTAGATTATTGGCNAATTTAAAATTCTTATATTCATTAATTAAGTTGTCAGAAAAGTCTATTGGGTGAGAAGTAGTATATCTAATTCTGTCAATTCCTTCTATGAAAGAAATATGTTTTATTAACAATGCTAAATCTGCTTCTACGCCATCATTCGTACGCGACTTATATGCGTTAACATTTTGTCCTAGTAAAATAATTTCTTTTGTTCCAAGTTTTGACAAAGAATANACTTCATGAAGTACGTCATCAAACCTTCTATTGACTTCATCTCCTCGTGTGTATGGAACAATACAGAAAGTACAATATTTACTACAACCTTCCATAATCGACACATGAGCTGACGGCATTTTACTCGTTGAACGTGGTAAATAATCAAATTTTTCAATTTCNGGAAAACTCACATCAGTCAACGTTTGTTTNGAAAAATAGGCTTGNCGAATCATTTTTGGGAGTCTGTGTATAGTCTGAGGACCAAAAATTATATCTACCTCTGGNGCCCTTAATTTTAGGTTCTCACCTTCCTGCGTGGCAACGCATCCACCAATAGCAATTAGCATATTTGGTTTTTTTGCTTTGAATTTTTTCCAACGACCCAGTTCAGAAAATACTTTTTCTTGTGCCTTTTCTCTTATAGAGCAGGTATTAAGGAATAATATATCTGCTTCTTCAAGGCTATCTGTTTGCGACATATTCANATTATGCTTNAGCGTATCACCAAGTTTTTCAGAATCATATTCATTCATCTGACAGCCATGTGTCTTAATAAAGAATTTTTTATTTTCAAGCATTAACTTTAAAAGGGTATTTCATCATCCTGTTTTGGAGGGGGGTCCTGATTGAATTCATCTTTTTGTTTAAATTTTTGATCATCAGTTTTATTTTGATTTTGAAAATCATTTTCATTAGAACTTGACTTNCTTCCAACNAAACTAAAATCANAAGCAATTATTTCNGTCGTATATTTATCATTTCCATCNTTATCTTGCCATTTACGTGTTTGNAATCTACCTTCCGNATAAAGCTCNTNTCCTTTTTTTACATATTGACCTATTACTTCAGCNCGTTTGTCATAAAAAATAACTCTGTGCCATTCAGTTTGATCTTGTAATTCNCCAGATTCTTTGTTTTTTGCTTTTCTGTTTGTTGCAAGAGATAATTGNGCTACGGCAGTTCCATTCGGCATATACTTGACCTCTGGATCAGCACCCACTCTTCCAAGAATAATTACTTTATTTACAGACATGATGCTCCATCATTATCTGTAATTCATTTGTAGAAATGNTGTCATTAACCATATACCAGATATTATAGCACAGACAAGAAAAATAACACTCAAACTAGAACTGCTTAAAATGAAACCTCCTATAACACCTCCAGCAAAAGTGCCTAAAAATTGGAAGGTTGAAAAAAAACCCATGGAAGAACCTCGAGAGTTGATTGGGACAATTTTAGATGTTGATGATGGCAATGATGCTTCAATAACACTAAATGCTCCCATAAAAATTACTAAAGAAAAAATTGTATAGACAGGGTTAGAATAAAATATCGTCATAATAATCAGTGAACACAAAAGTAAAAAAGTTGAATAGAAGCGAGCTTTCTGAGGCTCCTTTCTCTCAAAAACTAACATGGGAATAATTAATATAAGCGACATTGATAGAATGAAAGAGAAAACTTGGGGGTATTCATTGCTGTCAATATGGTGTATGTCAGTTAGAGTTATTGGGATTGCTACAAAACAAGCTGTTAAAATTAAGTGTAAAATAAAAATACCTATAAAATGACTAAGTATTTCTTTATTGTTAAATAATATTTTTATTTCGGACAACTTAAAAGTTCTAGATGATTGAGCATTATTTGTATCAGGAAAAAAAAGAATTAAAACAATACTTATTAACGAAAAAATAGCTGCAGCAAAAAAAACTCCAGAAAGGTTAAAAGCGTGGCCAATAATAGGTCCAAGAAGAAAAGATATAAAAAAAGAAAAACCAATACCTACTCCAATAAAGGCCATAATTATAGTCCTATTTTTTTCAGAACTTACATCTGAAATTAATGCCATTAAGGTTCCAGCAATTGCACCTATACCTTGTAAACTCCTACCAAGAATAATATTAGTTATATCAGTAGCAGTAGCAGCGATTAATGATCCTATAATAAAAATGATGAGACCCAATATAATTACTTTTTTTCTTCCAATGAAATCTGATAACATCCCTAGAGGTATTTGAAAAATTGCATTTGTTAGACCCCAAATTCCTAATGCAAGCCCTATGAAAAAGGGCGTAGCCCCACCATAATCATTTAAAAAAATTGAGAGGATAGGAAAAATCATAAATATGCCAAGCATTCTAAACATGTAAATCAAAAATATAATGACAGTTGATTTAACTTCTAGTTGTGATAATCCAATATTTAGCATAGTAACTCTGAACAGGAACTTTATCATATAAACTTAATTTCACTCTGTCTATGGTTTTATCTTAAATTCAAATTCAAAAAAAAATAATAATCTCTTTTTTAGTGATATGATTATTTGGATGAAAAAAAATATTTTTGTAAAAGGCGCTAGAACACATAACTTAAAAAATATAAATATAGAAATACCCCGGAATCAAATGGTTACAATAACAGGGTTATCAGGATCGGGGAAATCTTCGCTTGCTTTTGATACTATTTTTGCCGAAGGACAAAGAAGATATATGGAATCATTGTCTTCATATGCTCGTCAGTTTTTATCTATGATGGAAAAACCAGATGTTGATTCTATTGAAGGTCTCTCTCCAGCAATTTCTATAGAACAAAAGCCATCTTCTCATAATCCAAGATCAACAGTTGGAACAGTTACAGAAATTTATGATTATCTAAGATTGTTATTTGCTCGTGTTGGTACACCAAGATGTCCAGAACATGAAATTGAATTAGAAGCAATTACAGTTGGTGATATGACGGACAAGATTTTAAAGGAGTGCCCTGAAAAAGATATTGTTATTCTTGCACCAATAGTAAAACAGCAAAAAGGTGAGCATAGTAAACTGATTAAAGATTTTGCGCAGCAAGGTTTTATGAGGATTAGAATTAATGAGAAAATTTATAGGTTTGATCAAAAATTTAAAATTGATTCTAAGAAAAAAAATAACATTGAAATTGTAATTGATAGGATAAAATCAAATCAAGAAAATAAGCTTAGAATTATAGAATCATTAGATACTGCATCCAATATATCAAATGGAATCATTTATGTTATGGATATGAAAAAAAATACGATAGATTATGTATTTTCAACCAAATATTCATG
>NZWU01000015.1 GCA_002701705.1 Gammaproteobacteria bacterium | reverse complement strand
TTTAATGAGTGAAAGTTTCTGTAGAAAATATGGAATGGAATTAATAAAAGATCCGACAGTTATCAATTTATATGGTAAAAAAATATTACTTATGCATGGGGATACTTTGTGCACTGATGATGTGGAATATCAAAAATATAGAAAGGTAGTTAGGTCTGTGGAATGGCAACAAGAGATGTTAAAAAAAACACTTAAAGAAAGGCTTGGTATTGCTGAAAGTTTGAGAAAAAAAAGTTTACAAGAAACCAAAGGGAAAGGTGAGGATATCATGGACGTCAATAGACAGGCAGTTGAANAAATTTTTAATCAATACCATGTTGATATATTAATTCATGGTCATACGCATAGACCCAACATTCATGANTTACAAATAAATAATAAAAATGTAAAAAGAGTTGTGTTAGGNGATTGGTACACAAGCTCATATTTACTAAAATATAAAAAAGAAAAGATTATTATAGATAAAACAAATCTTATTAATCAAAAAAGCTCGTAACTCTTAATCTTTTTCCCAATGGATAGTCGCTGAAAAATACTTCTAATAATTANTCGTATATTATCAATTTTAGTTATAGAAGCTAAATTATTGTCCATTAATAACTTTAAATCTTCTCCAGAAATTGATGTTGCTAAATCTATATTGTGATTAACCTCTTTAAATCCAAAATCATGATCGTAATAATAACGTTTATTAATATCAATATTTTTTGTCTCAATCTCAGCAACTGTTATCTCGTATCCTATTTCTTTTAAAAAGATAACTTCAAAATTTAAAATACTTTTATCAAAGTTTGAAATATTATCAGATACATTGAGAAGCGCTTTCTTATATAAATTATAAATAGCTTGGCAGGGTTCTCTTTGAGGTAAGAATTTATGGATTAGTTCATTCATATAAATNCCATANAATAAAAANTTATTTTTTATTANACTAAAATTTTGAACNATTTCATATTTTGNNAGTATAGGAANATTGCTNTTCTTAGAAAATGTTATCTTTAATTCCTTGAAAGGTTGGAGTATAGAAAAATCTTTCTTTTTCTTAACCCCCTTACCCAATAATGTAAATGGGCCAATGTTTTCCGTAATTACTTCAAAGATGAGACTAGTCTCACCATAATCTCTTGAATGAATTATAAAAGAGTTTTCTGAACAGATATTCAAGCTATATATCCTATCTCTTTTAGAAATGAATAGTTATTTTTCCAATTCTTTTTAACGCAGACATTTAATTTTAGATAAAATTTTTTATTATACTTTGATTCCAAAAGATTCCTAGACTTTGAGCCAATTAGTTTNATCATATCTCCATTGCTTCCTATTAATATTTTACGTTGATTAATTTTATCTACAAAAATACTCGCATCAATTTTATAAACCGACTTGGCATTTGTAGATTTATTTATCATAACTGCAGCATCATAAGGTAGCTCTTGATATGTATTATTAATTATGACTCCTCTAATTAGCTCTTGAATTTCAATTAATTCATTTCTTTTTTTATCAAATTTTCTTTTATTCTTTATTTTAGAATTCCTTAATTCTTTCAAAATTCCATTTTTAATAAAACTACTCAATCCTTCATGATTTCGTAATGAAATAAAAAAAACTTGTTCCTTAAATAATTTGATTATGCATTTCTTAAACTCTTGATATTCTGTAAGTTTTTCAGAAAATAAATCAATTTTGTTTATCACTATCACAGCCTTAGTTTTTTCTGTTTTTATGATATCTAAAATATTTTTTTCNAAATTTTTTGACTTAGTTATATCTGACAAGATAATAAGTAAATCAAGTTCTTCAAGGCTTTTTAAATAGGAATTTTTCATAGCTGTAGAAAGCAGGTCTGAATCTTTAATAGATAATCCAGGCGTATCAATAATAATGAGATTTAAATCATCTAGCATAGTCTCTGCGATAATATTTAATCTTGTCGTTTCAGGCTTACTGCTCTCAGATGTCACATATTGCTCGCATAGGTGATTAATAAGGGTTGATTTTCCTACATTNCTTTTCCCTACAATTGAGACAAAGTATTTATTTTTCATGGCTTATTTTGTCCAAGATTTTCTGTGCAACTATTTGTTCCCCTTCTTTAACCGTACTTGCTGTTGTTGAAATAATTTTATCTAAGACTGATATTTTGCATGTGATCTTAAATTTAGGATTATGGTCAGGGCTTCTAATTTTTGTTTTCTTATATACTGGTAATTTTAAATTTTTAGATTGNAGGAATTCTTGTAATTTAGTTTTTGGATCTTTTCCAGCAGTTAACATATTTGAATCAATTAACTCATTAAAAATCTTAGTNATTATTNTTTTACATTTTTGATAATTACTATCTAGATATATTCCCCCTATAATGGATTCAAGAAGTTCTGCAGTAATTGATTTTTTTAATGAATCATTATCTTCAATATCAAGATTGTGGCATATTAATATTCTGTCAACGTGAAGCTCTAATGCAATTTTTGAGAGTGTAGTTCTATTAACTGTGTGTTGTCTCATTCTAGTCAACTCACCTTCATTGGAATCACTAAATTTTTCCAGAAGAATTTCAGTAATTACTAGCTGTATAACGAGNGAATCACCTAAAAATTCAAGCCGTTCATAATTTTTTTTTCCACAACTCTTGTGAGTGACTGATTCAATCATAAGTTGTTCATCGGCATAATCATAATGAAAGAATGATTTTATATGTTTTTTGATGTAATTTTCAGATTTATGTTTTTTTAAGTCCATTATATTTAATTTAATGAAACGCCTACTCTATCAAAAAATGAGTATTCACTATCTGAATTCCAAAACATCCATACCATAAAAGCTTCTCCAATAATATTATCAGCAGGGACTGGTCCCCAATATCTACTATCATTGCTATTATCTCTATTATCACCTAAAACAAAATAACTATTCTTTGGGACAACATATGAAAAATTTTGGCCATAATTATTTTTATCAACAAGAATCATATAGGTGTCATCAAGTAATTTTTCTTTGACAATCTTACCTGCACCGATATCATCCTTAGATATTTTATGTGTTGAAACATATGAATGAGGAATTTTTTTATTATTAATAAAAATATGTTTATCAATATAATCTATTCTATCCCCAGGCAATCCAATGACTCTTTTTATATAATTTATATTTTTATCTAATGGATACTGGAAAACAATGATATCTCCATATTGAGGAAATTTATTGCTAATTAACAATTGATTACTAATCGGCAATTTAATTCCATATTGATATTTTTTTACTAAAATAAAGTCTCCAACCAATAAGGTAGGAATCATTGAGCCAGATGGTATTTTATAGGGTTCAATAACAAATGATCTTAAGCATAAAACTATAAAAAGGATTGGAAAAATTGATTTAGAAAAATCACTAATTATTGAAAATGTATTTCTAAATTCACTTAAATAGGATAATAAAGCAATTACTCCAGTTAAAAGAGTTGCTGTCACTAGTAATACTGTAAAATCAAACATTATTTTGGAGACATGAATTGATAAAAAGCTTCTTTTGGAATTTCAACATTGCCAATCTTTTTCATTTTCTTTTTACCTTCTTTTTGTTTTTCAAGTAGTTTCATTTTTCTCGTAGCATCACCTCCATATAGCTTGGCGGTGACATCTTTTCTAAAACCTTTTATGGATGTTGATGCGAGAATCTTCGCGCCAATACAACCCTGAATTTTAATTTCATACATTTGTCTAGGTATTAAGTTTTTTAAATTCTCAATAGATTCTCTTGCTTTTTTATATGCATCATCTTTATGTAATATCTGTGATAATGCGTCTATCTTTTTTCCATTTACATGAATATCTAGCCTAATCATCTTACTCAATTCATATCCAACAATCTCATAATCATAGGAGGCATACCCTTTAGTGTATGATTTTAATTTATCAAAAAAGTCATAGATAATTTCTGATAATGGTATTCTAAATTGAACTTCTACTGACGTTAATCTATGTTGTAAGTTTTCTTGCTTTCCTCGCTTCTTAATGCATAATTCGATTATAGATCCTAAGTATTCCGAAGGCGTTATGATTTTAATAATTGCAATAGGTTCATAAAAACTTTTTATCATGTTTATATCGGGTAATTCTTTAGGGCTTTTTACCTCTATTGTTTGTCCATTTTTATTTTCTATTCTGTAAGTCACTGATGGCACTGTCATTAAAAATTCAAGACCATATTCACGGAATAATCTTTCTCTAATGATTTCCATATGTAATATTCCAAGAAATCCACACCTAAAACCATGTCCAAGTGATTGAGAATTTTCTGGTTCATAAGTAAAAGAATTGTCATTTAAGGATAATTTATCTATAGCCTTTTTTGATTCCTGATAATTTTTTACATCTATAGGATAAAATCCTGAGAAAACTCTTGGTTGTATTGTTTCAAATCCTGGATGAGGTTCTGGGTTTTCTACATTTGCATCAACAATTGTATCGCCAATTGGTGCTGCATCAAGACTCTTAATTGATGCTATAATAAAACCTACTTCACCAGCCAATAATTCATTTAAATATGTAATTTTGGGTGTAAATATACCTACTTTATCAATTATAAATTGTTTTTGATTTGATAAAATTTTGATTTTTTGTTTAGGTTTTAACTTTCCACTAATTAATTTTACTAAAATAACTACCCCTAAATAGTTATCAAACCATGAATCTATAATACAGGTTTTAGTATAATCACAATTATCTTTTAAAGGAGGTGGGATATTTGCAACTACAGCCGGAAATATTTTCTCAATACCAATGCCTTTTTTTGCACTCACTTCGATTATTTCTTCCTCATTTACATTTAAAAGCTCCGTCATATCTTTTTTAATTTCAATAATATTAGCAGATGGTAAATCTATCTTATTAATAATTGGGATTAATTTTAAACCAAGGTTATTTGCTAGTGCAGTATGTGCAATGCTTTGTGCTTCGATTCCCTGAGTTGCATCTACAATTAATAGCGCGCCTTCACAAGCAGATAATGACCTTGAAACTTCATAAGAAAAATCAACATGGCCAGGAGTGTCAATGATGTTTATTTTATAATTTATATCTTGTAGATTATATTGAAGTGTTACTGTTTGAGCCTTGATTGTAATTCCTCTTTCTCTTTCTAAGTCCATAGAATCAAGAATTTGATTCCTCATATCTCTTGATGAAAGGTTTCCATATTTTTCAATTAAGCGGTCAGCTAAAGTTGATTTTCCATGATCAATGTGGGCAATTATTGCGATATTACGTATATTTTCCATTTACTCTATATAATAGCTTAGAGTAAAGAAACATCAATCATTTAGAAATTTTAATTGCGAGGTATAGTGGGTTGGAGTTTCTATAGATTAAAAAATTAGCATAATTATCTACGCCAATTTCCTGTATTTTATTTTGAAAATCTTTCGTGTTATAAATAGGCTTATTGTTGATGTGTGTAACTATATCATTGATTTTTATTCCAGAATTATTAGATTGTTCTGCTGTGACACTATCAATTTTCACTCCACCATAGATATTTAAATCACGTTTAACTCCTTCATTTATATTGCTGACTGTGATACCAGAAATTTGGGTTTTATTAATTTTTTGCTGTTGTATACTAGCAATATTTTCTTCAGTTGGTAATTCTTCAATACGCACAAGTTTGGTAAAAGTTTGTTTGTTTCTTAATATCTCTACTTTTACACTGCTATTAATCTTAGACATGCCAACCATAGGAGGTAAGTCACCTGACTTCTTGATAGTCTTCCCATCAAATTTCAGTATAATATCACCTTGCTTTAATCCAGACTTACTCGCAGGGCCATCTTTTAAAACTTTTGCTACAACAGCACCCATTGGTTTTTTCATGCCAAAACTTTTTGCTAAATTTTTATCAACCTCTTGAATAAAAACACCTAACCAGCCTCTGCTAACTTTACCAGAATCTTTAAGTTGACTAAAAACATCTAACATGGTTTCAGAAGGTATAGCAAAAGATACTCCCATAAAACCACCTGTTCTACTGTATATTTGTGCGTTCACACCAACTACATCTCCATCAAGATTAAATAATGGCCCTCCTGAATTGCCTGGATTAATTGCTACATCAGTTTGTATGTAGGGAACATAGCTTTCATTGGGTAATTTTCGTTGTTTACCACTAACTATGCCTGCGGTAACTGTGTGATCAAATCCAAACGGAGAACCAATTGCTAAAACCCATTCTCCAACTTTTAAATTTTTAGTTGTACCAATAGACACTGTTGGTAAATTCCGTCCATCAACTTTGAGAAGAGCTAAATCACTGCGTGAGTCTGAACCTATTAAAGTTGCTTCTAATACAGATTGATCGCTTAAAGTAATTAAAATTTCATCAGAATTACTTACTACATGATTATTTGTCATAATATATCCGTCATTGGTTAATATGAAACCTGAACCAAAAGATGGGACTTGTCTGTCAATTTGGTTATTATTATTTTTAGGATCAAAAAACCTTCCAAAATAATCTCTTAAATCTTTTGGTACTTCTGGCGAATTAAATGGAGAATTATTGAAATTACTTTGTATGTTTTTTGTTGCGTTAACTATTACTACAGCAGGTATATTTTTTTCAACTACAGATGTGAAATCAGGAAGATTGTTTTGAGCATAGACATTATTCCATATAAACACCAATGAAAAAAAGAATATTAATTTGAAAGAATTTAATATATGAGTGGCAGTTGATATTATTCGCATTTCTTATCATCCAAATCAGCTTTTTTATTATTATGGTCTTTACATTTGCTATCTAATTGCTGATTGGACGTATTGTATGTCGGCGCCTTTATTTTTGTTTTAGAAATTGTTGTATTCGTATAATTATAATTATCAATAGTCATCACCTGAACCAATATTAATGTAACAACAGCAAAAGAGGATGCAATTGCAAGTCTTGTAAAAAATTGAAAGTATGTAGTTCTTGGCTGATCATTAATTTTTTTCATTATTTTAGATGAAAAATCTTTTGGCATAAATCTAGGAAAGTCCTTTTTTAAGAAAGACTTGATAAAATATAAAATCTCTATATCTTTTATGTTGTTCTTACTCATCTGGCAAATAATCCTTCAATGAATCAATCAATATTTCTCTTGCTCTATGTAATCTCGATCTAACAGTGCCTATCGGCATACCTGTTTTTAATGAAATCTCATCATAGCTCATGTTTTCAATTTCCCTCAACTTTATCACCAATTTAAGTTCCTCTGGTAATGAATTATAAACTTTTTCCGTGTGCCCCGCTAGCTCCTCCATATTGTAATGATTATATGGGGTTTCTGCGTTTACACCGGCAGGAATCTGAATTTCCATATTTCCAAAATCTTCCTGCTTACTACTATGACCAGAATCAATTGAAATAGTTTCCTTTTCTTTCATTTTTTCTTTGGAATTGATGTAATTTAGTGCACAATTTACCGTAATTCTATGCATCCAGGTGGAAAATTGGCTCTCAAACCTGAATTTATCAAGAGAGTTGAAAGCACGAAGAAAAGATTGCTGAGCGACTTCTTCAGCATCAGCATAGTTTTTTGTATATTTATAGCTCAGATTGATTATTTTTAATTGATATTTTTTTACAATAATCTCAAACGAATTAGTATTTCCATCTAGACACTGTCTGATCAGCGTAAAATCATCTTCAATATTCATAAGTACTTACCGTAAAAATGATAGATTTCCAAAGATATACAATAATGTTATTTTACTATATATGAATTCCATTAAAAGAACAGATATCTTAATTGCAGGAACTGGTTTATCTGGTTTGGCTGTTGCACTCATGCTTCCTGAAAAGTTTAAAGTGACCTTAATCACAAAAGATAAATTTGATGCATGTTCCACTGCATGGGCTCAAGGCGGTATAGCTGCTGTATCATCTACCTCTGATAGTTTTGAAAAGCATTTTAATGACACTTTAAAAAATGGACATGGTCTTGTTAATAAGGATGTTGCTGAGACAATAATAAATGAAGCACCAAATGCTATAAATTGGTTAATAGAAAAAAATATTAAATTTACTAAAAATCATGGCTCCATTAACCTAACTCTTGAGGGAGGTCATAGCGAGAGGAGAATTTTTCATATTTTAGATAAAACTGGAAAAGTTATTCATAATAAATTAATTAATGAAATAAAAACAAAAAAGAATATAAATATTATATCAAATCATCAAGTAATTGATCTAATAACAACAAAAGCAAATACTGGAAAATCGAAAGAATGCTTAGGTGCATATGTTTTTAATCAGAAAGAAAAATATGTCGAAACATATATATCTAAAAAGGTTATATTGGCAACGGGTGGAGCAAGCAAATTATACCAATTTACTTCTAATCCAAAAACATCTACAGGTGATGGGATCGCAATAGCCTGGAGAGCTGGTTGCAAAATCACGAACATGGAATTTGTTCAATTTCATCCCACATGTTTATATCATGCAAATGCCAAATCATTTCTGATATCTGAATCTTTACGTGGTGAAGGAGGAAAACTATTGACTCCACAAAAAGACTCTTTCATGGATAAATATGATTCAAGAAAAGAACTTGCGCCAAGGGATATTGTAGCTAGAGCAATAGATTTTGAAATGAAAAAATATGGGTTCTCACATGTGCTATTGGATATAAGCCATAAACCCGCATCATTCATAAAAAAAAGATTCCCCATAATTCATAAAAAATGTTTAAGTTTAGGAATAGATATTACAAGAATGCCAATCCCCGTAGTACCAGCTTCACATTATACATGTGGCGGAGTGCAAACCCACATCAATGGTGAAACTGAGGTCAAAAGGCTACATGTAATTGGAGAAGCTGCACATACTGGATTTCATGGAGCTAATAGACTTGCAAGTAACTCATTATTAGAATGTTTGGTAATGGCAAAAGAATGTTCTGAAAATATTAAAAATATTTCTGATGTAAATTTTTCACATGGTATTAATAAACTTCCTAAATGGGATGATAGCTATGTTTCTGAATCTAAAGAAAATATTGTAATTTCTCATAATTGGGATGAACTTAGGAAAATTATGTGGAGTTATGTCGGTATAGTCAGATCAGATAAACGATTATTCCGAGCTGCACAAAGGATAAAAATTATTGAAAATGAAGTGAACGAATATTACCATAAGCATAAATTAACTTCGGATTTACTAGAATTAAGAAATATTATTGAAGTCTCAAATCTAATTATTAAATCTGCACTAATTAGAAAAGAAAGTAGAGGTCTACACTATTCTGAAGATTATCCTTTGTTAAATAAAAAATTTGAAAAAAATACTTATATTCAAGGAAAACAAAATGATTATTTTTTAGAATTGATAACTGCTAAATCTTAAAAATTGTTTTTCTGTAATATCTAAGTTCAGCTATTGAATCCCTTACGTCACCAAGTGCTCTATGATTTGAACTTTTTTGGAAATTCGCGACATCATCATAGTACCAACGTCCTCCTATTTCTTTAATAGAACTTACATCAAGATTCCTGTAATGAAAGAATGCCTCTAATTCAGGCATACAACGTGATAGAAAACGCCGGTCTTGACAAATGCTATTACCACACATAGGGGAATGTCCTTTAAAAGCAAATTGCTCTAAAAATCTTAGTGTTCCTTGTTCTGCTTGTGTCTCATTAGTTGTACTTTCAAGAACCTTTTCATATAATCCGCTTCTATTGTGCTGCTTAGTATTCCACTCATCCATACTATTAAGAACTGATTTTGGTTGATTAATTACAAAAGGGGGTCCCTCAGCTAAAATATTTAAATTCTTGTCTGTAACTATTGTGGCGATTTCGATTATATGATCCATTTGTGTATCTAATCCTGTCATTTCAAGATCAATCCAAATCAAGTTGCTTTTATCTTTCATCGTCATAGAGTATTATATTTGGATATAAATGTAAATTAACGCCTAAACATATGACTAATTCTATAATTCTTTTTGTAATGCTCTTATATTTTCTAACAAAATTTGCGTTGGATGCTATACAAATTAAATATATAAAAAATATGGTGGTGAGTGAAATTGAACTAGATAAATTGCAGCTTAATAAACAGCATTTAGAAAAATCAAACCTATATAACATAGATAAGCTTATTATTTCGATGGTTAGCTTAATGGTGCAAATTTTGATACTTTATGTGTTTTTATTTGGTGGAGGGATAGATTATTTATCGTTAGTTGTTACCAGCTTATATGCATCAGAAGGTTTTATTTTTAACTTTATTAATCAAGAATTATTAACGCTCTTAACTTTCTTCTTGATGATTACTCTAATTGGAATCCCCATTAGTTATTATAAGGTTTTCTTTATTGAGGAAAAATATGGCTTCAATAAAATGACTTTAACATTATTTATAAGAGATTTAATAGTCTCTCTTATTTTATCCATCTTGATTATTTCATTTTTGTTTCTATCTTTCTTATTTCTATATGTAAATTTTGAAAAAAATTGGTGGGCGCTGATGTGGTTAGTTTTTATAATTTTTAACATCTTGATTTTATATATATATCCCACATTAATATCTCCTCTATTTAATAAGTTTAAAAAAATTAATGATAAAAATATTTTAAATGCAGTAGACGAATTAACTAATAAAGTAAATTTTAATATTAAGGATGTGTATGTCATGGATGGTTCAAAGAGATCAAAACACTCAAATGCTTATTTTACAGGCTTCCATAAAAATAAACGTATTGTTTTCTTTGATACACTCCTAGAAAGTCTTTCTGTCAATGAAATCACATCTGTTTTAGCCCATGAAATTGGTCATTATAAAGAAAAACATATTTTAAAATCAATAATAATAAATATGATACTTACTCTATTTATTTTTTTTATTATGTTTAAATTGTCAAATATGCAAATCTTCTTTAATGCAGTTGGTGTTAATATTATCAGTCCAAGTTCTATGGTTATTACATATAGCCTACTATTCCCAATAATTGGGTTTTTCATAACCCCTTTATTAACCTTTTTTTCAAGAAAGAACGAATATGAAGCCGATAATTTTGCAAAAAAATATTCTAATAAAAATGATTTGATATCAGCTTTAATGAAACTTTATAAAGAAAATTTAAGTATTTTAAAGCCAAATCGACTTTATGCTGCTTTTTATTATACACATCCAACTGTATTTGAAAGAATTAAAAAATTGAATTCTTAAATGGTCAATAAAAATCAAAATTTATCACAAAAGAAGTGTGTGCCTTGCGAAGGAGGTCTAGATCCACTCAATAAAAAACAATCTAGTGATTTTCTTAAACAATTAAATGATCAATGGCAACTAACAAAAGATAACAAAAAAATATACCGGGAATATAAATTAAAAAATTATTATGAAATAACATCATTAATCAATCTTATAATATGGGTCTCTCATCAAGAGGATCATCACCCAGAAATTACTTTTGCCTATAATAATGCTAAAGTTACATATTATACTTATGCAATTAATGGACTATCAGAAAATGATTTTATATGTGCAGCTAAAATTGACAANATGCTAAAAGTCTAGTTAATTATTTTTAGATTATTTTTCTCTCTTTAAATGCATGTGAAATAGTTTCGCTATCTAAATAACCNAATTCACCATTCAAAGGTATCCCAAATGCAATCCTTGTTACTTTGATATTGATCTTTGATGCAAGTTGTTGGATATAATGAGCGGTAGCTTCTCCTTCAACAGTTGTGCTCGTTGCTAAAATTAATTCATCAACTTTTCTTTCTTCAAGATTTTTTTGTAGTTTTTGTATGCCAACTTCAATAGGGCCTAGCCCATCCAATGGAGATAAATTACCATCTAAAACAAAAAAGTAACCATTATAATCGGTACTCTCATCAATGATGTAAGCGTCTGCTGGAGATTCTGTAACACAAATCTTTGACGTGTCTTTGTTTTGCGCTATACATATATGACATTCTCCATTTTTTTGTCTTTCAACATCTTCAATATCTAAATATATGCCACACACCTTACAATTTGCTATATTCGATGTAATATTATTTAGTTTATCTGCTAAATTAATTGTTAATTCTTTATTAGATCTNATTAATTGATATGCCATTCTTTGGGCAGATTTTCTTCCTATCCCTGGGAGTATAGTTAGTGCTCCTATTAAGTCATTTAAGTTTTTAGACTGCTTCATTATTAAAAAGGGAGCTTGAAGCCAGATGGTAAGTTCATTAAGTCACCCATTTTATTCTTAATCTCTTTTTCAACCTTATTAATAGCATCATTACAAGCTGCTACAATTAAATCCTCTAACACCTTTTTGTCATCATTAAGTGCAGATGGCTCAATTTCAATATTGATAATTCTATGATTTCCTTTCATTGTAACTTTAACAGCGCCAGCGCCAGATTCTCCTTCGACTAAAATTTTTTCCATTTCTTGTTGAGCTTTTTTAGCATTTCCTAGGACTTCTTTTGCTTGCTTCATCTTGTCTAGAATACTCATTTTCAGTTACNCCTAATTGTCATTAATCTTTTTGATAGATTCTTTATCAATCTCAGCATCAAAATATTTTTTTATATTGTTTATATTTTTATCACTATCTGCAGCGACAAAAGCATTATTGGCATCTTTTTGTTTTTTTTGTTCTTCTTTTACTTCGGGTGAAATCAAATTTTCCTCGTATTCAATATTAATAGAAAGGTCTTTTTGAAGATATTGATTAATTTTATTAATTAAGTCACTAATACAAGATTTTGGATATACATCTTTCTTGTTTTTAGATATTTTAAGTATTGCTTTATCATNTGCATTTTGAANTANTCTTGAATTTTTTGCTAAATCCAAAGACAAGCCAGAAATATCAAGNTTTGTATATACTTCATCCCATAAAAAATTATTTATATTTTTATCGGTTGGCTTATCAATATCNTTAGCTTCAGTATTTAATTTCTCAATATTATTCAATTTTGATTGTTGTTTTGTATTATTTATAGCAGAACTAGCAATATTATTATTTTCNGTTTCNNCANCAGTTTGTATTTTATCNCCANTATTCTNANCAGAATCACTAGATCCATCAGAGAAGAGAATCATCCGAAGTAATACCATTGAAAGGTGATCACGTTTATTTNCAGAAAATTTAAAATCTTTTTTTGATGCAATTGCTATCTGGTAAAATAATTGNAACTCTTTTGAATCAATGAATTTTGACTGTTCCTCTATAAATTTATAATCAGAACTATTCTTATCTAGGAAACTAGGTTTAATTTTAAATAGAGTAATTTTATAGAAAGCATCAATTATTAGATTAATAATTTTTTCATANTTNGCNCTGTGTTCTATTTTTTCTATTATTTCAATTAGTTTGTTAGGATCCTTTGCAAGTATATTAATAATTAAATTATTAACTATTTCNCTATCAACTTCACCNAGTAGTGATTTAACTTTTTGTTCATCCAATTTGTTATTGCAATAAGCTATGCATTGTTCTAACAAGCTCAATCCATCTCTGATACTACCCTTTGCTGANCTTGCGATTATCTCANTTACATTATTTTCACATTTGATNTTCTCTTTCGACAATATGCTTTCAATATGACGGCATATAGTTTCATTATCAACAGTTGATAATTTAAAATGCAAACATCTAGATAACACTGTTTCAGGGAGTTTTTCAGGTTCTGTTGTAGCAAGTATGAATTTCACATGCTTAGGTGGCTCTTCAATNGTTTTAAGCAATGCATTAAAACTTTTATTAGAAAGCATGTGTACCTCATCAATTAAATAAACTTTAAATCTTGATGAAGTTGGTGAATATTGAACATTTTCCATCAAAATTCTTGTATCTTCTACTTTAGTTCTTGATGCAGCATCAATTTCAATTAAATCTAAATGGCTTGCAGAATCAATTTGTGTGCAAGAACTGCAGGTGCCACAAGGCGTAACTGATATTTCTTTTTCGCATAAAAGTGATTTAGCAAATATTCTGCCGATAGTTGTCTTTCCGACCCCACGTGTTCCAGAGAAAAGATAAGCATTATGTATTTTGTCAAGTGTTATGGAATTTGACAATGTTTTGACTATAAAATCCTGACCAACCACTTCATCAAAAAATTTTGGTCTGTATTTTAGCGCTAGGACATCATCATTCATATTAACATTTTATATCAATGTAAATTTATTTCTAAGATAAATCTTAATCAAAGTTGGGTTTTAGGTTTCCTGTTTTAACAAAAATGACAGCCCCTTCTTCTTTTGTAAATGGTGAATGCTGGCTTAAATGTGGACTACGAATCCAAGAGCCTTTAGGGTATACACCATATTCATCATAAAACACGCCTTCTAATACTAAAATCTCCTCGCCTCCCCAATGTTTATGTGGTTCAAATTGTGTATTAGGTTCCCACTTTACAAGTGCAGTATGTTCATCATCAAATTCATGGAGGGGCATTACTGATAATCCAGGAATTAAACCTGGCTGCCAAGTTAAATTCACAGTATCTTTTACAACATGTTTTGTATCATTCGATCTGAATTGACGCAACTTAACAAATATAGTACATCCATCTTTACTGTAGGGATTGTGGTTTGTTCCATCAGGGTTACGAATATAAGTGCCTTTTGGATAAGAACCATACTCATCAGCAAAAATACCATCTAAAACTAAAAACTCCTCTCCTGAATCATGAGTGTGTTCTTCAAAATAGCTATTAGCTGCAAAACGAACTATAGATGTAGCTGTTGCCTTTTCACCAAGGTTATTACGTTCCAAGTATATCCTCTCTACCCCTTTACAAGGAGAAGTATGCCATGTTGACTTAGTCTCATGAACAACAACACGTTTTGAATAGTCCTGATTAACTTCTGAGACATCTTCTTCAAAAGTATTAATTAATTTTTTCTCCTTCATCCCATCTATATTAGCATGAAGAAAATAGGATGCGCATTTAATCTTAATTAGGCAATGATATTCTTTTTTTTTGATACAATGTAGATATAATGGCTCTTGCTGCAATTATTCTTTTTATATTGCTTGTGCTAATTGGCAAGATAGTTTTTCATTATAAATTGACAGGAACATCTGGTATTAAAGTTAATTTAAAATCATTCTCCTCTCGTTCATTTTCGCTTTATTCGGTTTTGGTTACCATAGGATGGTGGGGAATAGTGTTGCTTGCTGTCCTTGAATTTTTTGACATGTTTTATTCTCAATTTAATTTTGGTTTAACTGGGATAATAATAGGATGGGGTTTCGTATTGCTGGGAGTAATTATTACTGTAGTAGCTCAATATCAAATGGGCACATCATGGAGATATATAGGCTCAATGAGCAATGAAACAGAATTAATTACCCATGGGTTGTTCCGATACTGTAGAAACCCTATTTATCTTGGTGGGTTAATTTTCTTTGATGGAGTAATTGTTTTGCTTCCTCATTTCCTCACATTATTGTGTGTTATATTAATTTATATCGCGGTAGAAATACTTATTCGATATGAAGAAGAACCTCATTTAAAGAAACTACACGGTAAAGCGTATGAGGAATATTGTAGTAAAGTCCATCGTTTCATGTTTTATTAATAGATTATGAAATCAAAAGTAGAAAGACCTTGGGGATATTACAGAGTTATACATACAATTGGTAAAACTATTAAAGTTAAGGAACTTGTTATAGAGCCTGGAAAAAGTTTATCGAAACAAAGACATTTTAAAAGATCTGAGATCTGGTATGTCGTTAAAGGCAGATGTATGGTTAACGAAGATACGCTAGAACCATTGTCAGATGCATATCATATACCTGTTGAAACCTGGCACAAAGCTTATAATCCATTTGACGAACCATGTCATATCATCGAAGTACAACATGGCACAGAATGTGTTGAGGATGATATAGAATCTGTAACTAATTAAAAATTATAAACTAAATTATTTCAAACAGAGAGAGTGGGATTCGAATTCACTCCACAGTCTTATGAAAAAAAATGTGTTCTATTCCTTTTATATCCAACATTAGAAATAGAACCATCTTGATATTCTCCATTCTGCCAAATACCTTTAGCAGA
>NZWU01000014.1 GCA_002701705.1 Gammaproteobacteria bacterium | reverse complement strand
TCAAAATCTTCCATATCAACAACTTTCTTATCTGCTCGTGCAGCAAATAAAGCAGCTTCATTGGCTAGGTTTGCAAGATCAGCTCCAGAAAAACCAGGTGTTCCTCTAGCAATTATTCTCGGTTTAACATTATTTGCGAGTGGAATTTTTCTAATATGAACTTTTAAAATTTGTTCTCTTCCACGAATATCTGGCAAAGGGACAACAACTTGTCTATCAAATCTTCCAGGACGTAATAACGCTGGATCCAAAACATCTGGCCTGTTTGTTGCGGCAATCACAATGACAGCTTCATGACCTTCAAACCCATCCATTTCAACTAATAATTGATTTAGTGTTTGTTCTCGCTCATCATGTCCGCCACCAAGACCAGCACCTCTATGACGTCCCACGGCATCAATTTCATCTATGAATATAATGCATGGGGAATGTTTTTTTGCTTGCTCAAACATGTCTCTTACACGGGATGCACCGACACCAACAAACATTTCTACAAAATCAGAACCCGATATAGTAAAGAAAGGGACCTTTGCCTCACCAGCAATAGCTCTCGCAAGTAATGTTTTCCCTGTTCCAGGTGAACCAACCATTAGAACGCCTGTTGGAATTTTTCCACCAAGGTTTTGAAACTTTGCTGGGTCTCTTAAAAAGTCAACTAATTCTTTTACTTCTTCTTTGGCTTCTTCTACACCAGCTACATCATTAAAAGTAATTTTAACTTGATCTTCTGTTTGCATTTTTGCTTTACTCTTCCCAAAAGACATTGCTCCTCTGGTTCCACCGCCACCTTGCATCTGCCTCATAAAAAATATCCATACGCCAATCAAGAGTAAAAATGGGAACCAATGTAAAAAAATCTGTGCAAGGAATGACTGTTTCTCTGGAGGTTTACCATTAATCTTTACATTATTCTTCAATAAATCTCCAACCAAAGCAGAATTATCTATTTCAGGGCTATAGGTCATAAACGCTTCACCAGACGTTAATCTACCTTCTATTTCTCTTCCTGATATTGTAACTTCAGCAACTTGTCCTTTTTCAATTAAACTATTAAATTCGGTATAATTAAATTCACTTGTAGAATCATTACGCACGCCCATACCAGAAAACAATGACATTATCACCACTGCTATAACTGTCCAAACTGCTAAATTTTTTAAAAGATTACCCATTTTTTCTCTGTTGTTGTTTTAGAATCATTCTAAATTTTAGTTAAGTGATTGTCAAATTTCATGATACCAATGCTTTGAAGTTATTACAAACAAGGTATACCTCATTACTCGCCTTTTTTGACGAAGAGGGTTTAAAAACACTTACTTTTGTAAAGTATTTTTTCAAATCCTTCTGCATACCAGTTAGGCTAGAGCCCGTGAAGTATTTCATTACCAAAAAACCTTTTTCCTTAAGCATTTTCCTACAAAATTCCATAGTATTCTTAGCTATCATAGTAAAATTACCCTGATCTATATCAGCTATACCTGTAATATTGGGTGCAATATCTGATAAAACAACCCCTGCTTTATATTTATTTTCAAGTTGTATCTTTTCAAGAACTTCTGGATTATTAATATCTCCCTTAATAAACTCTATCTTCTTTATTGGATCTATGTCCAAGACATCTATCCCAATGATTTTTTCTATATTTTTCTGTTCATTTAGATATTGTAACCATGAACCAGGTGCGCAACCTAAATCTATTACAAATTCTGTATGCGCTAATATTTTATATTTTTNATTTATTTCAATTAATTTATAAACAGCACGGGACCGATAATTGTCTTTTTGTGATTTTTTTACAAAAGGATCTTTTTTATGTTTAGCAAACCAATTATTAGTTTTTTTATTTTTTCTCATTGTTATGGTCATTATATCACTTTGCATCATTATCATTGAATAGATGAAATAAGATTGTTAGTATATTTGAATGACAAAAATTACTTTAAAAGGGAATGAGATACATACTAATGGCGATATACCAAAAATTGGTGATGAAGCTCCTGATTTTGTTTTAGTTAATGAAGATTTGAACAATGTCACTTTGGAAGACTATAAAAACAAAAATAAAATTTTGAGTATAGTTCCAAGCCTAGATACACCAGTTTGTCAAACATCAACAAAGGTATTTAATGAAAAGGCATCTTCAGTAAAAGATACTATTATATTAACAATTTCTGCAGATTTGCCTTTTGCCATGACAAGATTTTGTTCATCTGAAAAATTAAATAATATTAAATCTTTGTCAATGATGCGCTCAAGAAATTTTGCAAAAGACTATGGAGTATTAATTGTAGATGGACCGCTTGCTGGAATAACAGCACGAGCTGTTGTTGTGATTGACAAAAATAATATTGTTATCCATTCAGAACTTGTAAAAGAAATTGCTGATGAACCAGATTATGATGGTGCTCTAAATTGCCTAACATAAGCTAAATGAGTTTTACAAAACAAGTTCTTTACTCAATGCTTTTTGGCATTTTTTTTGGACTGCTATTAAATATCTTCTTTCTTCCTAATGCATTAATTGAAAATTTATTAATTGAAAATATTTTTACGACNCTTGCAACACTTTTTATTATTTTATTAAAAATGATTGTATTGCCATTAATTTTTGTTTCACTGATTTCTGGAATTGTTTCAATAAATGACACGTCTGCTTTAGGTAGAATAGCTCTAAAAACTCTTAGTCTTTATATTTTAACTACTGTGGTAGCAATCACTTTAGCTTTATTAGCATCAACACTTGTTGGTTATGATCAACAGAATTTAAATTTACAAGGAAATCCTGCTCTGAATTCATCACTACCTGAATCACAAAATTTTATTTTGACATTTTTCCCAGAAAATTTTTTTGCATCTCTAGCCGACGGTAATGTAATACATGTATTAGTATTTGCTATTTTTCTTGGGACTGCAGCATCTTTAGTGAAAGATGAAATAAAAGTTTATATTGGATTAATAGATGACTTAAACAAGATACTAAATAAATTAGTGTTGTTAATTATTAAATTAACTCCAATAGCTGTTTTTTGCTTATTAGCAAAAACATTTGCAACTCAGGGAATAGATGTTTTCATACCATTAGCTAANTACTTTTTTCTTGTAATTGTTGTCTTGTTNTTACATTTTTCAATAACATATTCTCTTTTGCTGCAGTTATTTGCTTCTTTAAATCTAAAAAAATTTTACACGAAAATAAAATCTATTCTTATTTTCACCTTCAGTACAGCCAGCAGTAATGCGTCTATACCTTTCACAATGAATGCGGTGATTAATAAATTTGGTGTGAAAAAATCAGTAGCCTCATTCTCTATACCTCTAGGCGCAACAATAAATATGGATGGGACTGCAATCATGCAAGGTTGTGCAACCTACTTCTTAGCTACATTTTATGGAATTGATTTGTCATTTAATGACTATATTGCTGTAATCATAACTGCAACTTTAGCTTCCATTGGAACTGCTGGAATACCAAGTGCCGGCATCTTAATGCTATCAATTATACTTACAGAAATTGGGATACCACTGGAAGGAATTACATTATTGCTTGGTGTTGATAGATTACTCGATATGATTCGAACGAGTGTTAATGTAACNGGTGATACATGCATTACATGTATTGTTGCAAAAAGTGAAAATTTGCTAGATATAAAACAATATAATTCAAATGAAAATTAATTGAGATTACGATGTAAGCTCTGGATATCAGTGGCATCAAAATTATCAATAAATAGGATTGCTTTACAAAAAGCTTTTGCCCCAGAAACAGTTGTAGTGAGAGAAATATTATTATTTTGAGCTTCTTGCCTAATNGAGAATGAATCCNTTATAGATTGCGCTCCTTCTGTCGTATTAATAATTAGATTTATTTCATNATTCTTTATCATGTCTACTATGTGTGGTTGTCCTTGCTTTACTTTGTTGATTTGTTTGCATATGATGCCATTTTTTTTGAGATAGTTAGATGTCCCTGAGGTGGCAAAGATTGTGAAACCAATCTTTATTAAGTCTTTTGCTATACCACAAATTTCAAACTTATCTTTATCTCTAACGCTTATAAATACATTNCCAGTTTTTGGTAATATTACTCCAGCTGCTCTTTGTGCTTTAAAGTAAGCTTCTCCGAAGCTTTTGCCAAAACCCATGACTTCTCCAGTAGATTTCATTTCAGGCCCGAGCAATACATCAACTTCAGGGAATTTAGAAAATGGAAAAACAGCTTCTTTTACAGAAAAATAATTAGTTTTAATTTCTTTTACTAAAGACAATTCTTTAAGAGTTTTTCCAACCATAATTAATGCTCCTATTTTAGCAAGAGGAATTCCTGTAGCTTTAGAAACGAATGGTGCTGTTCTTGATGCTCTTGGGTTCACTTCAAGTAAGAATATTTCATCATCCTTGATTGCAAACTGAGTATTCATCAATCCAATTACATTTAATTCTAAAGCAAGTTTTTTAATTTGANCACGTAACTCATTTAATATTTTTTCGCTAAGTGTATATGGTGGTATAGAACAACCAGAATCCCCTGAGTGAATTCCTGCTTCTTCAATATGTTCCATAATTGCTCCAATAAAAACATCTGTACCATCACAAATAGCATCGACATCAACTTCTATTGCATCATTAAGAAATTTATCTAATAANACGGGTGAATTATTTGAAACGGTAACAGCTTCTTTCATATATCTTTGTAAATCATAATTNTTGGTAACAATTTCCATAGCCCTACCTCCTAATACATAAGAAGGCCTAACAATTAATGGATATCCAATATCCTCTGCAATTTGCAAAGCTTGATCTATATTTACAGCNGTTGAATTCACAGGTTGTTTTAGATTAAGTTTTTCAACAAGTTTTTTAAATTTTTCTCTGTCCTCTGCAATATCAATAGATTCTGGTGATGTTCCAATAATTTTTACCTTATAATCTTTTAACTGATTTGCTAGTTTCAGTGGAGTTTGTCCTCCATATTGGACAACAACTCCATCTGGTTTTTCTTTTTCAATTATTGCAAGAACATCCTCGAGTGTCAGTGGTTCAAAATAAAGTCTATCAGATATATCAAAATCCGTTGATACAGTTTCAGGATTACAGTTCACCATAATTGTTTCATAGCCGATTTCTTTTAATGCAAGCGACGCATGTACACAACAATAATCAAACTCGATACCTTGGCCAATCCTATTTGGCCCACCTCCCAAAATCATAATTTTTTTATTATTAGTTGGATTAGCCTCACATTCATCATCATAAGTTGAATACATATAAGCAGTCTTTGATTGAAATTCAGCTGCGCATGCATCGACTCTTTTAAATTTTGGTTGGATGTTCATGGATATNCGTTGTTCTCTAAACTTAACAAAATCGCACTTCAATGTTTTGGATAAAAAAGAATCTGAAAAACCTTTCTTTTTTAAATTTAATATTTCAAAGGATGATAAATCTTCAATTCTTTTCTCTGATAAGATTATTTCATCTTTTACTAAATCCTCAATCTGAGCTAAAAACCATTGATCAATTTTTGTCAGGTTATAAATTTTACTGAGAGAAAATCCTTGTCGGAATGCTTCAGCAANAAATAAAATTCTACTAGGAGTAGGTAACGCTAATCTATTTTCAATATATTGGTTAAGGTCTTGATCTGAATTATTAGGGAGATTTNTTTTATTTAGACCGTCTATCCCAATCTCGAGTCCCCTCAATGCTTTTTGAAACGACTCTTGAAAATTCCTTCCAATAGCCATGACTTCACCAACAGATTTCATCTGAGTAGTTAATGTATTGTCTGCTTCTTTAAATTTTTCAAAAGCAAATCTTGGAATTTTTGTAACAACATAATCAATAGTTGGCTCAAAAGATGCAGGGATAGCGTCACCCGTTATTTCATTTTTTAATTCATCCAATGTATAACCAATTGCTAATTTTGCTGCTACTTTTGCTATCGGAAATCCTGTAGCTTTTGATGCAAGAGCAGATGATCTCGATACTCTTGGATTCATTTCTATTACAAGGAGTTTCCCATTTTCAGGGGATATCGCAAACTGAACATTCGATCCACCTGTGTCAACACCAATCTTCCTAAGGACTTGTATGGATGCATTTCTAAGCTTTTGATATTCTTTATCAGTTAAAGTTTGAGCTGGAGCAACTGTGATTGAATCACCTGTATGGACACCCATTGGGTCAACATTTTCAATTGAGCAGATTATTATGCAGTTATCGCTTTTATCCCTCACAACTTCCATTTCAAACTCTTTCCATCCAATAACAGATTCCTCAAGAAGAACTTCACTTGTTGGAGACAAATCAAGCCCCCTTGTAACAATTTTTTCAAAATCTTCTTTGTTGTATGCGATACCTCCACCGGATCCACCCAAAGTAAAAGATGGTCTTACAATTATTGGAAAACCAATTTTTCTTTGAATTTTTTCNGCATCAGTGTAGTTATGCGCTATAAAAGATTTTGGGGTATCTAATCCAATTTCCTTCATTGCATTTTTAAAAAGTTCACGATCCTCAGCCATATCTATTGAAGAAGTACTTGCTCCAATAATTTTTACATTATATTTTTGTAAAATTTTGTGTCTATTTAAATCAAGAGTTGTGTTTAGTGCCGTTTGGCCACCCATGGTTGGCAAAATAGCATCTGGCTTTTCCTTTAGTATAATTTTTTCTATATTTCTCCAATGTATTGGTTCAATATAAACTTTGTCTGCCATGTCGGGATCAGTCATAATAGTTGCAGGNTTTGANTTTACTAAAATAACTCTTATTCCTTCCTCCTTTAAGGCTGTACATGCCTGAACACCCGAATAATCAAATTCGCAAGCTTGACCAATAACAATTGGGCCAGCACCAATTATAAGTACACTGGTTATATTTTTATCTTTTGGCATTTTGTTTTTTATTTTTCATCATTTGTATAAATTTTATAAATATTTCATTGATGTCATGCGGACCTGGGCTTGCCTCAGGGTGTCCTTGAAACCCAAAGGCAGGCGTATCATTTCTTTCTAACCCTTGTAAGGAATTATCAAAAAGTGAAATGTGGGTGGTCTCTAAATTTTTAGGTATTTTTTGGTCATCAACAGCAAATCCATGGTTCTGACTTGTGATGAAGACTTTTTTNGATTTTAGATCTACAACAGGATGNTTAGCTCCATGATGTCCAAATTTCATTTTAATTGTCTCAGCGCCACTCGCCAATGCTAAAAGCTGAAATCCTAAACAGATTCCAAACATTGGTATGTTNCACTCTAATAACTTTTGTATATTTTTTATAGCATAATCACACGCTTGAGGATCACCTGGTCCATTTGATAAAAAAATTCCATCAGGTTGCAGTTTGACAACTTCTTGTGCGTCAAGTTTTGCTGGTACAACAGTTACTTTACAACCAAGGTCATANAATATTCTTAATATATTTTGTTTGATTCCAAAATCATAAGCTATAACATGATATTTTTTCTTTACACAAGCAGGTTTTTTATCATCAATAATAATTGAACCACTGNCCCACTCATATATTTCCTTAGTTGAAACTTTTTGAGCCAAATCTTTACCTAACAAACCAGGAAATTTTTTGATATATTCTTTTGCTTTTTTTGTTTCAAGGCTTTTTCCGGCTATGATACATCCATTTTGCGAACCTTTGGTTCGAAGAATTTTTGTTAATTTTCTGGTATCTATTCCAAATATTGCTATTAAACCTTGCTTAATCAAATAATCTTCTAAAGAACTAGTAAGCCTCCAACTACTCGATAAAATTGGCATATCTCTAATTATTATCCCTGAGCAATATATTTTTTTAGACTCTGTGTCCTGCATATTAATTCCCGTATTCCCAATATGAGGGTTTGTAAAGGTAATAATTTGTGAATCGTATGATGGATCAGTGATAATTTCTTGGTATCCTGTCATGGCTGTATTAAACACTACTTCTCCCGTACTAGCGCCATCAACACCAAAGGATTTCCCATGAAATTCAGTTCCATCATCAAGTACAAGAATTGCATTTTGATGATCAATCATGATTNTTAATCAAAAAAAAAGACGCCTTGATATAAGTCGTCTTTTCTACATATATATTTATATTTTCTTTTAGATCCATCTAAAATTGAATCTTACTCTAAAACTACACCTCTTGTCTAACTTTTAATACAAATTGATATAATTCTTTTTTCTTATATTCTGTAAATAGCCTAATAATATTAACCACTTCNCTTACACTATGCTTTTTAAGCAATNTTTCTATCCNTTTTCTNTGNTTCTCCATTGGNTCAGCAGTTTTGNAGGATTTATCAACTATAAGTGTGATTTCCCCTGAAAGAGGTTTTTGTTTTAGTTCAGTCAGAAGATCTTGAGCAGTAAAAATTTTAACTGATTCGTGAAGTTTAGTAAGTTCACGTAAAATCATAATTGACGTGTTGTTTCCCATGANATCAATAATATTTTTTACGAGAGATTTTATTCTATGTTTGCTTTCATAAATAACCATAGGCATATTAATATTGCTGGCTGTTTTAATTTTATCTACTCTTTCGCTATTTTTTTTAGATAAAAAACCAAGAAAAATAAAATTATTGATTGGTATCATTGACACTGATAAAGCACATGTAAGCGAGCTAGGCCCAGGAATAGGTATCACAGAAAATTTTGATGTTATCTTTTTAATTAATTCATACCCGGGATCTGAGACTAGAGGGGTGCCGGCATCAGTTACCAAAGAAATCTTATGTCCTTTGATTAAGTCAGCTATAATCAACTCACTCTTCTTTTTCTCATTATCTTTATTGAAAGTAATTATTTTGTTTTTTATATCATATTTATTTAATAATTTTGAAGTTCTCACAGAACTTTCCGCTAAGATATAATCTGTGTTTCTAAGCACAGCTAATGCACGCAAGGTTATGTCCTCTAGGTTTCCTATTGGTGTTGATATAATATAGAGTTTTCCAGACATAATTTTGAAGATGAATTTTGTTTATATTTAATAATTTACATTGTACTATAATGGAAGTATAGCAATTATAAAATGCACATATCAGAAATAATTAAAAAAAATTTCCATGAACATTTAGAAGTTAATCAAAACTCTATAGATGTTTTATTGCCACAAATTGAATTAGCAACATCAAAAATAATTAACATTACTGATAATTCAGGTAAAGTTATGTCTTGTGGAAATGGTGGTTCCTCTGGCGATGCTCAACATATTGTTTCTGAACTAGTCAATAGATTTGAAAAAGAAAGAAAAGAAGTTGCCGCAGTTTCTCTAAATTCTGATACTGCTACAATTACATCCATTGCAAATGATTATGATTATAAATATATTTTTTCAAAACAAATTAATGCTATAGGAAAAAAAGAAGATTTACTTTTGGCTTTTACAACCAGTGGAAACTCCTCTAACATATGTGAAGCAATTAATTCTGCTAAAAAAATTCAAATCCCAGTTGTCCTTGTTACAGGCAAAGATGGTGGAGATGCATCAAAATTGCTTTCAAAGAATGATATTGAGATTAGGGTCCCCAGCAACAGAACAAGTAGAATTCAAGAAATACATCTGATTATCATTCACTCTATATGTGAATGTATTGATGAACACCTCTGCTAACTATTCCATATCTTTTTCGGTTTCAGTTAAACTGTTTTGAAAAGATTCTCTAGAGAAAATTCTCTCTGCATATTTTTCAATAATTTTTTTATTCTCTGGAATCTCAACATTTAGGTGCTTCATTCTCCAAAGTAATGGGGCGAGACTACAATCAACTAAACCAAAATCATCACTCATAAAAAATTTATCAGATATAAATGGNNNTATTTCCAAAAAATAGTTTTTAATTTTTTCTTTAAAGCTGTCAGTTAAAGNTCCATTTTTATATGAATCATTAAATTCAGGATACCACTGCTGTTCAATTCTATGCAGCGCAAGCCTAAATTTAGCCCTAGCCACTGGATCTACAGGGAGTAATGGTGGGTGAGGAAACCTTTCATCAAGGTATTCAATTATTACTCGAGAATTTTGTAGTATTAATTCTCTATCAACAAGTGTGGGGAAATCATTGTATGGACTGATTATCTTTATCTCTTCTAAAAGATTATTAATGTCAACCTCATGTAATTCTGCAGCTATTTCTTTCTCTTTTATAACCAAGCGAGTGCGGTGACTATGAAGACAGTCAGGAAACGAAAACAATAATATAGCAGAACGTCTGTTTGCAAGTGTAGTCATATTTTACTCCACATCTTTCCAGTATTCTCTTTTCAACAAATAAGAAACAAAAGCAAATAATGTCAAAAAGAGCAGTACCCAAAAACCAATTTTATATCTTTCAAGTTGTGCCGGCTCAGAAACATAAGTTAAAAAATTTACAAGATCTGTAATTGATTGCTTATATTCCTTTTCATTTAACGAACCAACCACAATATATTTGTATTCCTCAAGATTATTATCTACAGGTTCCTTTATCCCTTCCATCCACCATAACACATGNGGCATACTAACATTTGGGTAAATAGAATTGTTAACTCCTAAAGGCCTTGTATCATCTTTATAAAATGATAGCAAAAATGTATAAACCCAATCTGGCCCTCTAGATCTTGCTATAAGTGTTAAATCTGGCGGAGCAACACCAAAAGCCTCCTTAGATGAATCTACATCAACTGAATTTATCATTAAAGACCCTATTTTGGTTGGGGCGCCACGTTCATCAGTGGTAAAAATTAAATTTTTCTCAATCATCTCTTTTGTCATGCCCAAGGGGTTAATAAGTTTACTGTAACGTTGATGTTTAAGTGTGTGACACCCCATNCAATTATTAACAAAAATTTTAGCGCCTCTTTGTAGTGAAGGTTGATTATGAAGATTAATCGACACAGGACTTAAAAGTATATCTTCTGATGCATAACCTTTATATGGTAAAGATAAAATTAAAATTATGATAAAAAGGTTTTTATTCATTCATTTTTACTCTTTCAGGTACTTCTTTAGTTTTTTCATTTTCGCTAGTGAAATAAATTACAGCAAAGAAACCAAAATAGATTAGGGTAAATAATCTTCCAACCCAAGTTAGTAACGGTGTTGGTGGGTTCATTCCTATATAACCAAGACCTATAAAACTAATTACAAAAAGGGTTAGAGATGTTTTGTATAAGTTAGATCTATATCTTATTGATTTTACCGGGCATTTGTCCAACCAAGGCATCACAAATAAAATAAGTATCGATATTCCCATTGCAATTACGCCCCCAAGTTTGTCGGGAATAGCACGNAGAATCGCATAGAATGGAGTGAAGTACCACAGGGGCTGTATATGTTCTGGAGTTTGTAATGGATCCGCAGGTACNAAATTATCACGTTCAAGAAAGTAGCCGCCAAATTCTGGCATAAAAAATACCACAAAAGCGAAAATTATTAAAAATACTGACAAACCAAATATATCTTTTACCGTGTAATACGGATGAAAAGGTATGCCATCTTTTGGAACTCCATTTTCATCTTGATTCTCTTTGATCTCAATTCCATCAGGATTATTTGATCCGACAGTGTGTAGAGCAGCAAGATGAAAATAAATTAGAGCAAAAAGCAATAATGGTAATGCTATTACATGGAATGCAAAAAATCGATTTAGTGTGACATCAGATACAACGTAATCTCCTCTAATCCACAAAGCTAGTGATTCACCAATATATGGTATTGCGCCAAAAAGTGAAATAATCACTTGCGCTCCCCAATAAGACATTTGTCCCCATGGCAATAAATAACCCATAAAAGCTTCAGCCATTAATAAAATAAAAATAAGCATTCCAAAAATCCAAATAAGTTCTCTTGGTTTTTTAAATGAACCATAGAGTAATGCCCTAAACATGTGAAGATAAATTATAATGAAGAAAAAAGATGATCCAGTTGAATGCATATATCTAATCAACCATCCCCATTCAACATCCCTCATGATGTATTCAACAGATGCAAAAGCATTAGCCGCATCAGGTTTATAATTTATTGTTAAAAATATTCCTGTGACTATCTGTAAAATAAATACAAATAAAGCTAAGCTTCCAAAAAAATAAAAAAAATTAAAATTCTTTGGTGCATAATATTTAGATAAATGATTTCTTAAAAAATCGCTTACTGGAAGTCTGGCATCTATCCAGGACATCAATTTACCCATTAAACTTCTGCTCCATTTTCTCCAACCACTATCACCGTTTCGGAAAGAAAATGGTATGGGGGTACTTCTAAATTAGATGGCGCTGGCACTCCCTTATACACTCGACCCGATAGATCAAATGTAGATCCATGGCACGGACAAAAAAACCCACCTTTCCAATTAGAACCAAATTCTAAGGTATTTTTATTTGGCTTATATAAGGGCGAACAACCTAAATGCGTACAAATTCCTAACAACACAAGAAACTCTGGTTTAATAGAACGGTATTTATTTTGGGCATATCTCGGTTGAAAATTTTCTGATGACATTGGATCGCTTAAATAATCAGCTTCTTCTTCAATTTTATTCAGCATTTCAGGAGTCCTTCTAACCACCCAAACTGGTTTTCCTCTCCATTCAACAATTTTAAATGCTCCAGGTTTTAAAGTTGATACATCAACCTCAACTGGGGCACCAGCCATTTTCGTTTTTTCACTTGGTGACATTGAAGACAGAAAAGGAATCAAACTAAAGATAGTCCCAACACTACCCAAAGCTATAGTAAGATTGGTTAGAAATTTTCTGCGGTTAGTTGATTGTTTTGAATCAGTCATCCGATTTATTCAGCTCATGATATCACATTATTCACAAAAAATGTTATCCAAATATATAATAAAAACTGTAAACTAATTTATTTATTGTATTATTTAAGTGTGGATTTGGANAAATAANCNTCATGAGAGAGACAGNAAATTATATATTGGTTGGTATAGCAACTGCGCTTATTATCTATCTAGTCAGCCCTAGTATATTAAGTACTAAGGTTGAGATAGTTGAAGTTAATTCTGCTAATAATACAGAATCATCAGATCTGAGGACTTCTTATTCTGATACCTTTAATAAGGTAAAATCATCAGTGGTTACAATTTATACTGAAAGAAATGTACNTCAAAGGAATCATAATCTTACCATTGACCCTCAAACTGGTCAGCTAAAACGGCTACCGCCGAGACGTGCAGTTGGTCAAGGTTCGGGTGTTGTAGTAAGTAAGTCTGGACACATAATNACAAACTTCCATGTTATACAGTCTGCTACAGCAGCTACAGTTTTAGATTATGAAGGAAATACATATGCTGCTACATTAATCGGAGTTGATGTAGAAACAGATTTAGCTGTTTTAAAAGTAAATGGTCCAATGCAACCCATCTCTTTTGCTAATATTGCAACCATTAATGTAGGTGATGTTGCTTTAGCAATTGGAAATCCTCTTGGTGTTGGTCAAAGNATAACGCTTGGAATTATTTCCGCTACTGGTCGAGAAAGGCTTGGTTTAAATACATATGAACGTTTTCTTCAAACNGATGCTGCGATTAATTCTGGAAATTCTGGTGGCGCACTTGTAAATGTCAGAGGTGAGATGATAGGAGTAAATACAGCAATAAGTTCAGAAAAAGGTGGCTCTGATGGTATTGGATGGGCAATCCCCGTGGATATGGTAAAAAATGTTTTAACTCAGATAATTGAGAAAGGAGAAGTAACGCGTGGATTTCTAGGTCTTGCTGCCGTGCCTGATTTTAATGGAAGAGGGGTTTTAATCAATAATATTTTTAAAAATGGTCCAGCTGATCGAGCAGGTATCAGAATGGGTGATGTTGTAAGAAAGATTAATGATGTTGAAGTACATGATATTAAAGATGTACAAAAAATGGTTGCTGATTTTGTGCCCGGTCAATCCGTAATACTTGAAATCCAAAGAAAAGATAAAGAATTAAGATTTGAATTAGTAGTTACCAAAAGGCCAAACTAATATACATCCTAGCTGTTAAATTATTTTTGTTTTCTAAAACGCGCTGACATTGCGTGCGCTTGCAAACCTTCAGCTTCAGCCAATGATGATGCTATAGCACTTAATTCTTTTGCGGTTTGCTTTGAAATCTTCATGACACTTGAACGCTTTTGGAAATCAGAAACACTAAGTGGTGATGAAAATTTTGCTGAACCCGAAGTTGGTAAAACATGATTAGGTCCAGCACAATAATCTCCAAAAACTTCTGGGCTATATTCACCTAAGAAGATTGCTCCAGCATGCTTTATTTTTTTAAAGACCTTATCGTTATTTCTACATATAATCTCTAAATGTTCTGGNGCTATCTCATTTCCAATATTACATGCCTCATTAATATTCTTAGTTTTGATGAACATACCTCTGTTCTTAAGTGANCTTAAAATAATTTTTTTTCTAGGTAATGTAGTGATTAATTTTTCCATCGACTCTTTTACTAATTTAATCAATGCTGTGCTAGGCGTGATAAGTATAGCTTGAGCAAGTTCATCATGTTCAGCTTGAGAAAATAGATCCATTGCAATCCAATCAGGATTTGCGCTTTTGTCAGCTATAATCACAACTTCTGATGGACCAGCAATATTATCTATGCCAACTTCCCCAAATAACATTTTTTTTGCAAGGCTTACATATATATTTCCTGGGCCAACAATTTTATCAACCTTTGGCACATACCGGGTACCATAGGCAAGGGCTGCAATGGCATGAGCACCTCCCATTCTATAAATCACATCAACACCACACAAGTCTGCTGCAACAATTGCTAGACTATGGTTTTTGACATCATTCATTGGGCAGGCCATTATTATCTTTTTTACGCCAGCAACTTTCGCTGGTATTGTATTCATCATAACTGTTGAAGGGTATGACGCTTTNCCACCAGGTACATATATTCCAACTGATTCAATTGGAGTAATTCTTTCTCCAAGGTAAGTGTTGTTTTTTCTTTCACTCCANCTAGATGTAAGTTGTTTTTTAGAAAAAGAGAGTATTCTTTTTATTGATTTTTTTAAGNTAATTAAATCTTTTTTTGATATCCTTTTTTTTGCATCTGTTATTTCTTTTTTTGTTATGCAGATGCTTTTCATACTACCAACTTTATATCCATCATATTTATTTATAAGTTTTAAAAGTTCTGTATCACCATTTTTTTTGACAGAATTAATGATTCTTTGAACAGAATTTATGGTTTTGCTNTCAATATTTCTAGCTGAACTTATCTTCTTTTTGAATATTTCAAAAAAATTTCTTTTTTTTGTATCTAAATTATCAATGTTGATTTTCATAAAAATTATTGATTATTTTTTTTCATTGCATTNTCTAACAACATTATTAACTCTTCAGTTTCATCCCAACCAATGCAAGCATCTGTTATGCTTTGACCATATTGAAGGTTTGATCTTTTATCTACATTCTGTTTTCCTTCTACCAGATTACTTTCTATCATCATACCTATTATATTTTTGTTCCCATTAATAATCTGTTCAGAAATATCATTAACTACTATTTTTTGTTTTTTATAATCTTTTTGACTATTTGCATGGCTTGCATCTATCATCACTATTGGGTTTAGTTTATTTTTTTCTAATGTAGTAATAACACTTTGTATATCTTGAGCTGAGTAATTTGCTTTCTGCCCACCTCTTAGAATAATATGACAATCTTTATTTCCAGTGGTAGAAAATATTGCTGACTTACCTTCCTTTGTAACTGATAAAAAATTATGTGGTCTATTCGCAGCTTTTATTGCATCTACAGCTATCTGGATACTACCATCAGTACCATTTTTAAAACCTACTGGGCATGACAAGCCAGAAGCAAGTTCTCTATGAGTTTGACTTTCTGTTGTTCTTGCTCCTATAGCGCCCCAACTAACTATATCTGATAAATATTGCGGGCTTATTAAATCTAAATATTCGTGACCAGATGGCATGCCCATTTCTGCAAAATCTAATAACAGCTTTCTCGCAATTTTTATGCCTTTGTTTATCTGAAAACTATTATCAAGTTCAGGATCGTTAATTAACCCCTTCCATCCAACAACGGTTCTTGGTTTCTCAAAATAGGCTCGCATGACTATTAAAATGTTTTTTTCAACATCTTTTTTTATTTTCAGGAGGCGCCCTGCGTAATCTGTTGCAGCATCTACATCATGAATTGAGCACGGCCCGACGATTAAAAGAAGTCTTTTATTGGATCCATTCAATATATCAATGATTTCATTTCGTGCTTTTACGACTGTCGCAACTGCCGCCTTAGACATAGGTAAACTCGTTATTAATTCCTTAGGGGTAATTAATTCCTTAGTAGATGAAATTTTTAAATCATCAGTTGGGTTTTTCTTACTCATATATTACCTTGCCGCATTCATTAAATTTACAAAGTTATCTATTTTTTTTCTATTAATTTTGTAAGAACTTTTATTAACTATCAACATTGAACTGATTTTATGTATTAGCTCAATCTCTTTTAACCCATTTTCTTTAAGTGTTTGTCCTGTTTCAACCAAATCAACTATTGCATCCGTCATATTCAAAACTGCAGCAAGCTCAATCGATCCATAAAGTTTCATCACTGAACACTGAAACCCTTTGTTGTGGAAAAACTTCCTGGTTATATTTGGATACTTAGTTGCAACCTTCATATTGTTTTTAAGCTTAACCTTATTCTTTGCTGCCACAATTAATTTACACTCAGCAATATTAAGATCTAGTAATCTAAAATGATTATTTTTATTTGTTTCCAGCAATGTATCTTTGCCCACAATTCCCATATCCACTTTACCTGACTCTATATATAGTGGGACATCACTTGCCCTGACCACAATAATTTCTAGATGTTTTATATTGGTGGAAAATATAAGTTTTCTTGATGAGAAAGGAGATTCATTGCACTTTACGTCACATCGTTCAAGTACTTTCAACGCATCTTCTAAAATTCTACCTTTTGAAATAGCTAATCGCATTTTTTATATAAACAAACTTACATTGGTACTCTTTCAATTTTTGCACCTAGTTGTTTGAGCTTCTCCTCTATACAGTCATATCCTCTATCAATGTGATAAATTCTTCCTATCTCAGTTGTTCCTGAGGCCACTAATCCAGCCAGAATCAGACTCGCTGATGCTCGTAGATCTGTTGCCATAACTGGAGCGCCAATTAATGAATCAACTCCATTGATAAACGCACAGTTATTTCTCACAACAATATTGGCTCCCATTCTATTCATTTCTTGCACATGCATAAAGCGATTTTCAAAAATATTTTCTTTTATTTCACTACTTCCTGATGCTATTGAATTTAATGCTGTTATTTGCGCCTGCATATCTGTAGGAAATTGAGGGTATGGTCCTGTTTCTATATTAATTGGACTAGGTCTATTACCTCTCATATCCAACTCAATCGTATCTGGAGTAAAATTGATATCCGCACCAGCTTCACGAAGCTTTTTAATAATTATTGTTACATGCGAAGAAACTGTATTTTTGATTTTTATTTTTCCACCTGTAATTGCACCCGCCACAAGAAATGTTCCTGTTTCTATTCTATCTGGTAAAACTGAATAATTTGTACCTTCTAATTCACTTACTCCTTCTATTTCTATTTTATTAGTTCCGTGTCCAGAAATTTTTGCTCCCATTTTTACTAAAAAGTTACTTAAATCAATAACCTCAGGTTCTTTTGCAGCATTTATGATTTCAGTTTTTCCATCTGCCAAACATGCGGCCATAATTATGTTTTCCGTCCCTGTAACACTAGATTCTGGGAATTTTATACTAGCCCCTTTTAACCTTTTACATTTAGCAATTATATATCCATCGCTTATTTCTATATTTGCTCCCATTTCCCTAAGAGCTTTTATATGCATATTAACTGGCCTTGTCCCAATGGCGCACCCTCCTGGCAAAGAAACCTTTGCTTCCCCAAATCTTGTTAGCAACGGCCCCAAAACAAGAATGGATGACCTCATTGTTTTTACTAGATCATATGGGGCAAAGAATTTTTTAATTTTGGCAGGGTCTAAATGTATGTTCATTTCTTCATCCATCATGATACTTACACCCATCCGACCAAGTAAGTCTATTGTTGTGGTAACATCATGTAAATGAGGAATATTGGAAATTTTTACATTTGACCTGGGCATAACAGATGCAGCAAGAATCGGCAAAACTGCATTCTTAGCGCCTGAGACAGAAACTTCTCCTCTCAAAGGATTCATTCCCTTTATGATTAATTTATCCATTATTTTCTTTCAAATATTCAGTTGTTTGGATATTCTAAAGTTTTATAAAGAATAATGCCATGATTAATAAGGTTTCACATTTATATTCTAGCTGGCTCTTAAATAAACCAAAGCATATATTATTCATCCTGTCTATAATACTTATATTATTATCAACATCGATTCCTTATTTTAAATTAGATGCTTCAGCAGATTCACTAATACTTGAAAATGACAAAGATTTAAAAACCTATAGAGATACTCTCCGAAGATATCAAACCAAAGAGTTCTTGGTAATGACTTTTACTCCTAATAAAGGAGAGATATTTGATGGAAGAAATCTTAATTTGTTAGAAAATCTTAAAAACCAATTAATGAAAATTGAGGGTATTGATTCTATAACAACGCTGATAGATGTTCCTCTTGTTAAAAGTTCTGATTTATCCTATACAGAAATGATTAGCGACGTACCCACAATATTTTCTGAAAATGTTGATAAAGAAAAAGCCAGACAAGAGATACTCAATAGTCCTATTTATAAGGATTTGATTATAAGTCAAGATGCTCAAACCACAGCATTACAAATTAATATAAAAACTGATCCAGAGTTGGATAAACTAATTTCAAAAAGAACTCAATTAGTCGAGAAAGAGAGGCTTAAAACAATAAGTCCAGATGAAGAACAGTTACTTTTCCAAGTGCGTCAAGAATATGAGGTTGTTAAAACCAACCATGACATTGCAGTTCACCAAATGCTTAAACATATTAGGAATATTAAAACATCATATGAAGTTGGCAATAACCTAGAGTTAAGGCTGGGGGGGATTCCCATGATTGCTGATGATATGATTTCTTATGTTAAAAATGATTTAATAAATTTTGGGTTTGGTGTATTTGTATTTATTGTCATTACACTTACAATAATTTTCAGGAAAATTAGATGGATAATTTTACCACTATTAAGTTGTGCTTATGCCGTAACAATTATGATAGGTTTATTAGGTTTTTTTGGATGGAAAGTTACGGTGATATCATCCAATTTTATTTCTTTAATGCTTATATTGACACTCTCTATGAATATTCATCTCATAGTTAGATATAGACAACTTTGCAGACAGTCAGATAAAAATCAAATTGAAACAGTTAAAGAGATGACATCAAAGATGGTTCGCCCATGTTTATATACTGCTCTTACTACAATTGTTGCTTTTGCNTCATTAGTGTTCAGTGATATAAAACCTGTCATTGACTTTGGATACATGATGGTNCTTGGNCTCACGGTGACATTCATGACTTCTTTTCTTCTTCTNCCTTCTATACTTTGTCTATTAAAAAAAGAAGAAAGCANCACGACTGAATACTCAACTAATTTTANGTTTACTCANATCCTTGCCAACTTTACTATTCATAAAGGAAGGCAGATTTTGATNGCAACTTTTGTTATTGGNGTTTTAACTCTATTTGGCGTTACTCAATTAAAAGTAGAAAATAGTTTTATTAATTATTTTAAGTCAAATACAGAGATTTATAAAGGTATGAANCAAATTGATGACAAACTTGGTGGAACCACACCACTAGACATAATTTTACAATTTGAAAATAAAGAAGAAAATGAGGAATTAATTGCNGATGATTTTGGAGAAGATTTGTTAGACGATGGGGATGATGAATCTGATCCAAGTGCTAACTGGTTTACAACAGATAAGATCCATAAAATAAAAAAAGTGCATGATTACCTTGATAGCCTTCCACAAGTTGGAAAAGTACTTTCATTAGCTTCTACAATTCGTGTTGCAGAAGAATTGAATGATAATAAAGAATTAGATAGTCTTGAGATGGCTTTACTATACAAACGTGCTCCGGAATCTGTTAAGGATGTTGCGGTAAACCCATATATTTCTATTGCTGATAANCAAGCTAGAATTAATTTACGAATATTAGACTCACAAGAAAACCTCAGAAGAAAAGAACTAATTAATAAAATTGATTATGATTTGGTAAATAATTTAGGATTCACCAAGGGCAGTTATGTGATAACGGGGATTCTTGTTTTATACAATAATATGTTACAGAGTTTGTTCAATTCCCAGATATTATCTCTTGGTTTTGTAATGTTAGGAATTGGAATTATGTTTATGGTTCTATTTAGGTCTTGGGTATTATCTTTAATTGGAATAATTCCTAATTTATTGGCCGCTATATTTGTTTTGGGACTCATGGGTTTAATTAACTTACCTTTAGATATGATGACCATTACTATAGCGGCAATAACAATTGGAATCGCTGTTGATAACAGCATACATTATATATATAGATTCCGTGAGGAATTTGAAAAANTAAAGGATTATGAAANAACTGTTTTTGTTTGTCACGATAGTATTGGTAGAGCCATTTTCTTCACGAGCATTACAATAATTTTTGGTTTTTCAATATTAGTTCTTTCAAATTTTATACCCACAATAATTTTTGGTTTATTAACAGGGTTTGCCATGTTTATTGCATTGCTAGCTGTCTTAACTTTATTGCCTAAACTAATAATATCTATTAANCCTTTTTGATACAAATGGTCAATATCTTCAAACTTTATTTTTTAATGCANCTATTAAAGAATCAAGGCCTTCATTTCGAATATGTTCTTGAAAATCTACACGATAGTTTTTAAGTAGACTAACTCCATCAAAAACAACGTCAAACACTTTCCATTCATCTTTTTCATTTAATTTGAGTCTATAGTCAACAGGCATATCATCGCCCGGCAATATATAGANGGATTNAACCTTNGCAACTGTCGGTCTTTTGCCCGGCTTAAATGGCATAAATATTATTTTGTCACCATCATACTCTAAGATAGACCTCATATAGGTTTTAATTAACAAATCTTTAAAAGTGTCTTGNAATTCTTCTTTTTTTGCATCTGTTGCTGCCAACCAATTTTTCTTGCCTAATACTATTTTAGCCATAAGAATTATATTGAATTTTGGCATAATGATTTCATTAACCTTTTCCTTCAAGTAACTTTCATCACTTTCAAGCATAGTTCTATTNTTATCAATAAATACCGTAACCTCATCTATAGTCCTTTTAAGAAAAATATCTGGCTTCTCAGACGCTTGCGCCATTAACGGAAAGACAAGAAAGAAAACTATTATGTATTTATAAATTTTTCCCATTCAATGATATAATATAAAATCAATAGGCATGAAACAATGGTATTTTGTAATAAATCCATANTCCATATAAGTGCACTTGATAGAAGCAAGGGATCTTTTTTTCGTTCAACCTTGATTCTTGTTTTTTTGCTCTTTTTGGTATCTAGTTGTAGCACGACCAAAGGGGTCAAGCATGATCCATTTGAACCTATGAATCGTGCTATTTATAAATTTAATGAGGTTGTTGATGATATCCTACTTAAGCCTATTGCTAAAACCTATAAAGCAGTAACACCTGACCCTGTAGAGACAGGTGTTTCAAATTTTTTTAATAATGTTGGCGAAATAAATACCATTGTTAACGATGTTTTACAGCTTAAAATTGGGCAGGCTGGTTATGATTTGACCAGATTTGCAATTAACTCAACGGTTGGCTGTTTGGGAATTTTTGATGTTGCTACAATGATAGGTATGAAAAGAAATAAAGAAGACTTTGGTCAGACCCTCGGATATTGGGGGATGAGTCCTGGACCATATATTGTCTTACCATTTTTTGGTCCAAGCACTCTACGTGATGCTCCNGGTCTATATGTTGATATGAAAACAAATGAATCCACTTCACCTACTCACACAGAACTTCATCATGAGGAGAGGCAATCTCTAACCGCTGCGGAAATTATTGATGCTAGAGCGAGACTATTGCGTGCAACAAAAATTCTTGATACAGCTGCTAAAGATCCATATGTATTTATTCGCGAATCTTATCTTCAAAAAAGGGAANACATGGTAACAGATGGAAAAAATACAGAAGACTTTGAAATTGATGTTCTTGGGGTTGACTATTAATAGTTTATACCAGTAAAATAAAAAATTTAAAAAAATAAGTACCTATGGATATTATATATTTTCTTATAGAAGATAGTAGATTATGCTAACGGATCAAGTAATAATTTTTTTTCAAATTATTTTTATTGATTTGGTGTTAGCTGGAGATAATGCAATTATTATTGGAATGGTTGCTTCACGATTTCCAATTGATCAAAGAAAAAAAATTATTTTTTGGGGAATATCTGCTGCAGTAATTCTTCGAATTATTTTTACCTTAATGACCGCATATTTGCTTCAAATTACAGGATTAAGATTAATCGGTGGAATATTGTTACTTTATATCTGTTACAAACTATATGTTGATGTTGTAAAAAATAATGGTGAAGAAAAAAATAATATAGAAGAAAAAAATAATGCAAAAGTTGAGAATTCAACATTTTTAAAAGCTATGACTACAGTTATAATTGCTGATGTAACAATGAGTTTAGATAATGTTCTTGGNGTTGCCGGTGCTGCAAGAGATCATTACTTATTATTAATTTTTGGATTGGTTCTTTCTATTGCTTTAATGGCTACGGCCGCTACTTTAATTTCTGGTTGGATAAAAAAATATAGATGGATTGCTNGGNTTGGTTTATTAGCGATATTNGCTGTTGCTATAGAGTTGATTTATACTGATATAACAGCTATAAAGCTATTTATATAACATAATATGAAGATATGAAAAAAGTTAACAAACGCAGAATAGCCAACAAAGTGATGGCATCTGGAATTTCTGCTTTAAATTCTGTATTTAAAAAAATTAATAAAGACTTTGATTTGGCATGCGACGTTATTCTTAAATGTAAAGGNAAAGTTATAACTATTGGTATTGGAAANTCTAGTTATATCGCAGCTAAANCGGCNGCAACTTTTTCCAGTACAGGAACACCTTCTATGTTTTTGCATGCCGCAGAAGCACTGCATGGCGACATGGGGGTGATTTCAAAAGATGATATAGTTCTCTTTTTCTCCAATTCAGGTGAAACCAATGAGATTATGCTCATTCTCCCTTTAATTAAACTCCTAAGAATTCCAATCATATCTATTACCGGTTCAAAAAAATCAACCTTGGGAAGAGCATCAAATATAGTTTTAGATTCTGGAGTTAAAAATGAAGCTTGCCCTTTAAATCTAACCCCTACTTCAAGTGTATTAACGGCTCTTTGCTTAGCGGATGCACTTGCCATAACACTTTTGGAGTGTCGTGGTTTTACTTCACAAGATTTTGCNAAATCGCATCCACAAGGTGAATTAGGTAAACGATTATTAAAAAAAGTAAATAATTTAATGTATACAAAAAAATTACCAATTATAAAAAATAACATCCCTTTAAGAAAAGCTATAAACATAATAACTCAGTTCAATCTTGGGTTTGCTGTTATAACCGACAGAAATAAAAAGGTCCTGGGTGTTTTCACCGATGGAGATTTGAGAAGGACCTTGGAAAAAAAACCTGATATATCCACATTGCTTATTTATGATCTTATGACTAAAAAACCCGTTACCATAACTGAAGACACATTGGCAGCGGAAGCGCTAAATCTGATGGAAGAAAAAGAAATCACAGCCTTATTGGTTCTTGATGAAAAAAATAAATTATTAGGCATATTAACGCTTAACGAATTAATAAAGTCTGGAATCTCATAATGCAGTCTCCTACTTTAAAAAATTATCTGCAAGCGATGGGAAATATTGACAGTCAGATTATAAAAAAAGCAAATGCTGTAGACTTATTGATTTTTGATGTGGATGGGGTTTTAACAGATGGAGGGATATATATTTCAGAAAATGGTGAGGAGTCTAAAAGATTTTTTGCTCAAGATGGACATGGAATTAAAATTCTCCAAAGCATCAATGTAGAAATTGCAATTTTAAGTGGGCGATATTCAAAATCTGTAGAAGTTAGAGGGAAAGAATTAGGCATCAAATTTATCATTCAAAATTCCAAAGATAAATATAGTGATTTTAAAAAAAATTTCATGGACAAATATAAGCCAGAAAATGTCTGTTTTGTTGGGGATGATATTGTGGATATAAATCTAATGAAAGATGCTGGTTTATCAATTACTGTTCCTGGAGCCAACTATAATGATGTAAGAAAACACGCGGATTGGATTACACCAAGACTTGGAGGATTTGGCGCAGCAAGAGATGTTTGTGATTTAATTTATTACGCCAAAAAGAAAAATGGACCTGAATAAATATTTAAAGGTATTAAAATATGATAGAAAGAAAGTTTTAATTTTTTTATCTTTGGGCTTATTTTTAGTTTGGCTCAACTATACATTAACCGATGCTGTCAACTTCAATAAAATTAAGAAATCTGAAACACAAACAAACCATTTCCTTAATAATTTTACAATTGAACAAACTAATGATAAAGGAAATATCAAATGGGCTTTAAGTGGTGATAGGCTTGAAAAATTTCCCTACAGTGAGAGATCAGAAGTAATTAACCCAAATATGTATGTTAAATCAAGTGATAAAACTTTTTGGAAAGTCACTGCTTCACACGCTTTGGATCCAGATTCAGAATTTAATTCTATCTATCTAACAGATAATGTTAAATTTGAAAAGAAAAATCTTTCTGAAGAAAGTGAAGTTTTTATCACTACATCTAGAGCTATTGTATATCCGACAGAAGAAAAAGTAGAGACAGATGCTTTTGCAATAATCATAACTCCAGATTCAAAAACAACAGGGGATGGTGTAATCGCAGATTTAAAGAAAGGATATGTAAAAATTCTCGCAAATGCTAATAGGGTTGCATCTACAAAAGAAAGCACTGAATATCTAGAAGGAGATCAACTGCTCTATGATTTAAATAAAAGATCTTGGGTTATAGTAATGAAGAAACAAGAAAATGAAAAAGATCGGGTAAGACAAAGGGTAAAGACAATACTTAGAACAAAAAAGGCACCACAATAGGTTAAAAATGATAGGACTTAATTGCAACAATCTCTGTAAAAAATATAATGGTAAAGCTGTTGTTGATAATGTAAACCTTGAGGTTGCAACAGGAAAAATAATTGGTTTGCTTGGCCCTAATGGAGCAGGAAAAACAACAACTTTTTTTATGATTGTAGGCTTAATTAAATGTGATGGCGGAAATATACAAATTGATGATAATGACATCACAGATCTGCCAATGCATATTAGATCCATGCAAGGTATAAGCTATCTTCCTCAGGAGGCCTCAATTTTTAGAAACCTTTCTGCAGAAGAAAATATTCTTGCAATCCTTGAAACCAGAAAAGATTTAACAAATGGACAAAAATTAGAAAAGTTTGATTATCTAATAGATATATTAAATATAAAAAATATTCTCAAGACAATAGGTGCTAGCCTCTCAGGCGGTGAACGTAGAAGAGTAGAAATTGCAAGGGCTTTGGCAACTGACCCAAAATTTTTATTATTGGATGAGCCCTTTGCTGGAATTGATCCAATATCAGTTATAGAAATACAAAAAATTATTAAGTCATTAGCTTCATCCAATATAGGTATTCTGATAACAGATCATAATGTTCGTGAAACATTAGGGGTATGCAACAGAGCTTACATCATAAATAATGGTGAAGTTGTAGCTGATGGAATACCTTCTAACATTATAAAAAATAAACTAGTTAGAGAAGTTTATTTGGGGAAAACTTTTAAAATATGAGAATGAAAGGCAAACAATCCATAACTTTAACAAATAAATTGGCCATGACAACTCAAATACAATTGGCTATAAAATTGCTCCAATTAAATTCATTAGATTTACAAAAAGAGATTGATGAGAAGGTTATGACAAACCCTTTTTTAGAAAATGAAGATACCAATAATTCAACAGAAGTAATCTCTGAAATACCCGTTACAAGTCAAAATTTTTCTGCTAAAAAGCAAGAAGCTGGTTATGATGAATTTTATCCAGAAGTGGCATCAACTAAAGAAAGCCTTCATGACTATCTTCTTTGGCAATTAAGAATGTCATCTATGAGCGATGATGATCAATTTATTGCATACAACATTATCGATTATATTAATGATGATGGGTATCTTATGGAAGATGTTAAAGATCTTTTTATGATGCTCAGAAAAAACCTTGAAATAACATTTCAAGAAATTTTTGCGGTTCTTCATAAAGTTCAAACTTTTGACCCTGTAGGTGTAGGCGCAACAACGATCATAGAATCACTTAAAATTCAGCTGGATTATTATCACAAAAATAATCCAAATTATAAGTTGTCAAAAAAAATGTTGAATGAATTAGAAAAAGATTTTAATGGAGGCTTATCTGAATTAGCTTTTTTCTTGAATAATCCAAAAGANAAAAATAATNATTCCAAAGATGCTNTAGNACTTATTCGTTCCTTGAATCCAAAACCAGGCTCTGAAATATCACCTCCCCTCAATCAATACCATATAACACCAGATGTTCTAATTACTAAAAAAGATGGTAAATGGGTTACTGAAATCAATCCTTCAATAAATACAAAAATTAAAATTAACCAAAATTATAAAATCTTAAATAAAAAAATTACTAAAAAGAAAGATTTAGAATACTTTAAAACAAATTTACAAGATGCTCGTTTTTTTTTGAAAGCTTTAAAAAATAGAAACGCTACAATGCTTAAGGTCGTAAAGACTATTTTCCAGAANCAAGTGAAATTTTTAGAAGAAGGTGATGTAGCAATACAACCCTTAACGTTAAAAAATATATCTAAGTTAGTAGAAATGCATGAATCAACTATTTCTAGATGTACTAATAATAAATTTGTTCAAACTCCTAGAGGTATATTTGATTTAAAATATTTTTTTTCATCAGAATTAAAAACAGAGCTAGGCGGCATGATATCATCTAAAGCTATTAAATCAATGTTAGGAAAAATTATTCTTAATGAAGATAAAAGATCTCCTCTAAGTGACTCGCAAATTGCTGCAAATTTTTGTGAACATGGTATTAAGATTGCAAGAAGAACGATTACTAAATATAGAGAGATGTTATCAATAGANACATCTACTATAAGAAAAAAAAGGATTAAAGAAAATGATTTTGCCTAAATTAGTCACTGAAAAATTTATTCTATTGAATCAAAAATCAAATAGTAAAAAAAATGTGCTTGAGTTAATAAGTAGCTATCTACAGAAAGAAATAAAAATAAAGAAAGATACAGTTTTTGAAAACCTGTATGCCCGAGAAAAATTAGGTACTACTGCTTTAGGCAATGGTGTTGCTTTACCGCATGCAAGGATAGATTCATTAAAAACAACTCAAACACTCTTATTGCAGCTTGCGTCAGGGATTGACTTTGATGCCGTAGATGGGAAAAAAGTTGATGTCATTTTTGTTCTTCTTGTACCTAATGTTAACTCCGATAACCATGTTAAGATGTTGGCAGAAATTGCCACTATACTGGATAATAAACAAACAGTAAAAAAGATTAGGAAAGCCAAAAAAACACAAGAAATCATTTCGATACTAAATAGTTCTCAAAATTGATTTAAATCTTTTTTATAAACCAATGATAAAAAAACAATCTCAAATAATGTTAATAACTGGATTATCTGGGTCAGGAAAGACAGTTGCTTTACAGTCTTTGGAAGATTTAGGTTTTTATTGTATTGATAATCTTTCCCCACTAATGATCTTGAAAATGATTGAATTTATACAGGCCTCTAAAAGTAATTTATATAATAAGGTGGCTATAAGTATAGATATTAGATCTATTAAAATGGACAAAAATTTTGAGAAATCAATTGATAAACTATACTTTTTATTAAAGAAACTTAATGTTTTTGTAACTACTATATTTTTATATTCTGAAGAACAAATCTTGCTATCCCGATTTAATGCCACAAGACGTTTACATCCTCTATCTAATAATAGGATTACTCTTATTAATGCATTAAAAAAGGAAGAAAATACAATGCATTGTCTAAAAGAAAAATCAGANCTTGTGATAGATACTACCAATTTAAAACCATCAGAATTGAAGAATGAAATAAAACAGAGGGTTTCAATTGTTCAAGAAAAGAAAGATATATCAATTCTAATACAATCTTTTGGGTATAAAAATGGATTGCCAGTTAATAGTGATTTTATTTTTGATGTACGTTGTCTGAAAAATCCTTTTTGGGATAAAAAATTACGTTATCTATCTGGTAAAAATAAAAAAGTTGCTTCTTTTTTGGAATCAGATAAATCAACAGTAAAAATGGAAAATTCAATCATTTCTTTTATAGAAAAATGGATTCCTAACTTCTCAAATAGTGACCGGCATTATTTAACAATCTCGATAGGTTGTACAGGCGGTCTGCATAGATCTGTTTTTTTAGCAGAAAAAGTTTATAAATATCTCTCATTGAAATATACTAACATCTTGATTAAACACAGAGACTCAAAATGAAAGTTGGCTTATTACTATTAACACATAATGATATTGGCTCTCAATTATTGTTGGCAGCAAAAGCTGTTTTTGGTGATACACCTTCACGAATAGAGCTTTTACCAGTAGACCATTATGACCAACCGGCAGATGTAATACATTTGGCAAAACAATATGTAAAAGTCCTTGATGAAGGAAAAGGCGTCTTAATTCTCACAGATATGTATGGTTCAACGCCAAGCAATATTGCTAGTGAATTTTCTAGTCAAAAAAATGTTAAGGTGGTTTCGGGTATTAATTTATCAATGTTACTTAATGTTTTTAACTACCCTTCTCTGTCACTTAGCTCTTTAACCAAAAAAGCATTGGATGGGGGGAAGCAAGGTATTATGGATATTAAAAAATGAAAGAGAAAAAATTAAAAATAACAAATAGATTNGGCTTGCATGCTAGAGCAGCAGCAAAAATTGTTTCATTAACCACAAAATTCAAATCTAAAATTACAATTGCTAATGGTAAAAAAGTTGCTGATGCCAAGAGTATAATGAAAATATTAATGTTGGCGGCACCTAGGAACACTGAACTGAAAATTAATGCGAATGGCAAAGATGAAATAAAAGCTATGCACGCTCTAGAATCACTATTTTTAAATAAATTTAACGAGGATTGATATGACTTTAATTTTAAAGGGTATAGCTGTATCAAAAGGAATATCAATTGGAAAAAGTTATATATTTAACAAGGGTAATCCTAGCGTTGAAGAAGAATATATAAAAAAAAGTAGTGTTCCTCAAGAAAAAAAACGATTTGATAATGCCGTAAAAAAAACTCTAAATCAATTTGAATTTATAAAACAAAGCATTAACCCTTCAATCAAAAAAAGTGCTGCTATATTTTTAGATACACATATTTTTTTGGTTAAAGATAAAGCATTCTTAAATAATGTAAGAGAAAATATTAAAAGTAAAAAATTTTCAGCTGACTGGGCAGTTTATTACGAGCTTTTAGAAATTAAAAAATCATTTGAAAATATTGCAGACCCATATGTTAAACAAAGGATTGAAGATATTAAGCATGTAGTTTTAAAAATCTTAGAAAATCTCACTAACAAAAAAGTAAAAACACATAAAACTTTTAAAAATTTTAAAAACTGCATTATCATATGTGATGATTTAACTCCAACAGATGTTTTGATTATGCATGAATCAAAGGGGTTGGGTTTAATCTCTGAGTTTGGTGGCCCTTCTTCCCACAGTTCTATATTAACAAGGAGTTTAGAGATGCCTACAATTGTAGGTGTAAAAAGCGCTCAAAGTATAATCAAAGATAATGACACTTTAATTCTTGATGGTAATGAAGGAAACATAGTTGTTAACCCTGAAAAAAAAGCGTTGTCATATTACAAGAACTTGCAGCAAAAATATTTGAGAAAAAAAAGGTTAATGTCTACCATTCTAAAAAAAGACAATATTACTTTAGATGGTAAAAAAATTGAAATTATGATAAACCTCGAGCTTCCACAAGAGTTAAAAATTATCAATAGAACTAATATAGATGGAGTTGGGTTGTTTAGGACTGAATATCTCTATGCAGATAGAAAGGACTTGCCAACAGAAGATGAACAATATTTTGCTTACAAAAAAATAATTCAGAAAATGAAAGGTGTTCCAGTTACATTTAGGACTCTAGATGTTGGTTCAGACAAAGAAGTTTCAGAAAATATAAAAACTGGTTCCGTAGCAAAAAATCCAGCTCTTGGGCTTAGAGGTATTAGGCACAGCTTATACGAACAACATATATTTATTAGCCAGATAAAAGCAATATTAAGGGCTGGGCATTATGGAAAAGTTAAAATTCTACTCCCAATGATTACTAATATATCTGAGGTAAAGTCTTCGCTAGCTTTAATAGAGGAGGCAAAGAAAAAACTAGGTCTTGAAAAAAAGAATTTTGTGAAAGATTTTGATGTTGGCATAATGGTTGAAGTTCCTTCATCAGCAGTATTGGCAAAAAGATTTGCTAAATATGTAGATTTCTTTTCAATAGGAACAAATGATCTTGTTCAATATACACTAGCTATAGATAGAATCGATGATGAGGTTAATTATTTATATGACCCTCTTAATTCAGCTGTTCTTAATTTAATTAAAACAACTATTGAGGCAGGAAAAGAAAGTAATATTCCTGTTGTAATGTGTGGAGAAATGGCAGGTGACAATAGCTATGTTAGGCTATTAATGGGCTTAGGTCTTGAGTCCTTCAGCATGCATCCAAGTGCTGTACCAGAAGTAAAAAATATTATCACCTCCACCAACGCAGATGAGATTAAGGAACTTTCAATGGAAATTATAGACGTTGATGATAATGATCAAAAAAATATACTTCTTGATACTTTAAATAAGAAAATTTTCAGTTAAAAAATATACCAACTATATTAACCAATCAACTAAATTTTGTTTTGTAATCATTTTAATTATGTAGATAATAGGTACATGGATGCAGAAAACAAAACCATTGACAATTCGATTACCCTTGACCAATTAATTGAGGTACTTGATAGCGGCGCTATTCTAGAAGCAAAGAACCTATTAAATTCATTGTATCCATCAGAGATTGCAGATGTTATTGAAGGTATTCCAAGACATCGGAGAGACTTAATATGGAAACTAGTTAGCCATCATAACAAAGGTGAAACTTTGGCTGAGTTAACAGAGGAAGTCAGAGTCAATTTATTAGATGAATTAATTGATAAAGATGGCCCAGAAGGCCTAGCAAAAATAGCAGAAAAACTAGATACTGANGANTTGGCAGATATTATTCAATCGCTACCAAAACATCTCACCAAACAAACGATTAAAAGTTTAGATAAGCAGAATCAAGAAAGGCTTCAGAAAGTATTGTCTTTTCCAGATAATACAGCTGGAGGTCTTATGAATACTGATACCATCAACGTTAGACGAAATATTACTGTTGATGTTCTTTTAAAATATCTTCGTAGATTAAAAGNCTTNCCTGAACAGACAGATAGAATTTTTGTAACTGATAAATTAAATAAATATTATGGTTTTGTTTCAATTAGTGAGTTATTGGTTGCTGACCCATCTAAAATTGTTTCGGAGATTATGACTGAAGATAAAGATGGTATTTTCTCTGATACAGATCAACATGAAGTGGCACGAACATTTGAAAATGCAGATCTAGTTTCTGCGGCAGTTGTTGATCATGAAGGAATCTTGCTTGGAAGAATAACTATTGATGATGTAGTTGATGTCATTAGAGAAGAAGCTGATAAATCTGTTCTTAATATGGCGGGTTTAAAAAAAGATGATGATATTTTTGCGCCAATTATACAAAGTACTAAAAGAAGAGCGTTATGGCTTGGCGCTAATTTGATTACAGCTTTACTGGCTGCTGCATCCATTGGCATATTTGAAGCAACAATTGAAAAGCTTGTTGCTTTAGCAATTTTAATGCCTATTGTTGCAAGCATGGGTGGTATTGCTGGAAGCCAAAGTCTTGCGCTAGTAATTAGGGCACAAGCATTAGATCAAATTGGATATACTAATTCAAAATCTTTAATAATTAAGGAATCAGCTATCGGTCTTTTAAATGGACTCCTATGGTCTTCGGTAGTAGCCTTTTTAACATATCTGTGGTTTGGAAGAGTTGATTTAGGTTTTATAATTGCTGCTGCATTAATGATAAATTTGTTAATCGGTGCTATTAGTGGGGTTACCTTACCTTTAATTTTGACAAAATTAAACATAGACCCTGCCCTTGCAGGTGGAGTGATTTTAACAACTATTACTGACGTCATTGGCTTTATATCATTATTAGGAATTGCAACACTAATGATTTAAGGAGTATTAGAAAAGTCTAATAATCTAATATTATTTTCAACAGTTTTTCCACAGCTTTTCTACACTAAAAACACAATATATTGTGTTTTTGTGTAGTTACAACCACAATACTTAGTGTTATAATTACTATTTCATACAACAATTATAATTAAAATAATGAAAACAAAAGAAGAAACTTCAGGCGAAGAATCGCCAAGCCAACTAGAAGCATCCAAACCTATTACTAGTTCTAGTATGTCTCCTGTGCCAGGTAGGTATAGGGTCATGAGAAGAAATGGAACAGTCACCTCATTTGATCTAAATAAAATTATTGTGGCAATGACAAAAGCTTTTTTAAGTGTTGAGGGTGATAGTGCTGCGGCATCAACAAGGATACATAACGAAGTACAAATGTTGTCTGAACGAGTAGATAGCACAGTAAAAAGAAGATTCCCAGAAGGAGGTGTTATTCACATTGAAGATATCCAAGATCAAGTTGAATTAGCAATAATGAGAGCTGGCTATCAGGATGTAGCAAGAGCATATGTGTTGTACCGCGAAGAAAGATCAAGGGAAAGAAGAGAAAATACCATAACAGATAAAGATGATTTACCAATTACAAAAAATGCATTATTGAGTGATGGTTCAAGTGTCCCAATAGATGCAAAAAAATTAAAAGTGATGATTGATGAATGCTGTAGCAACATTAAAGACATCTCAAAAAGTTTAGTTTTTGAGACAATTGATAAGAATATTTATGATGGAATTAAAAAAGAGGATCTTGCAAGTTCAATTTTAATTTCAGTAAGACCATTGATTGAAAAAGATCCCAATTACTCATATGTGACTGCGCGGATACTCTTGAGAACTATTAATGAAGAAGCATTATCATTCTTAGGTTTTAAACATACAAACCCATCGTTTGATGAAATTAGAGAAATTTATCCAGATTACTTTAAGCAATACATACAAAAAGCATCTGATCTCAAATTATTAGATCCGACACTGCTTGATTATGATTTAGATTTTATTACCAAAAATATAGATGTGAAGAAAGATTTGTTATTCACATACCTTGGTCTTCAAACCCTTTATGATAGATATTTTATTCATCACAATGAAACAAGGTTTGAACTACCGCAAGCATTCTTTATGCGTGTTGCAATGGGTTTGGCTATCAATGAAAAAAATAGGGAAGAGCGTACGGTAGAGTTTTATAAATTAATCTCATCCTTTGATTTCATGTCTAGCACTCCAACTCTTTTTAATTCAGGAACTCTTAGACCTCAACTTTCGTCATGTTACCTCTCTACTATGCCTGATGACCTTAAGGGTATATTTGAAGGCATAAGTGATGATGCTATGTTATCTAAATTTGCTGGTGGTCTTGGTAACGATTGGTCACAAGTGAGAGCGCTTGGCTCTTACATTAAAGGTACCAATGGAAAAAGTCAGGGAGTAATACCATTTTTAAAAGTAGCTAATGACACAGCTGTAGCAGTTAACCAAGGCGGTAAAAGAAAAGGCGCTATGTGTGCATATTTAGAGACATGGTATCTTGATATTGAGCAGTTCCTAGAACTTAGGAAAAACACTGGGGATGATAGGAGAAGAACTCATGATATGAATACTGCTAATTGGATACCAGATTTATTTATGAAAAGAGTTCACAGTAACGAACAATGGACTCTGTTTTCTCCAAATGATACACAAACACTCCATGATTTGACGGGTCTCGACTTTGAAATAAAATATGAACATTATGAGAAATTAGCTGATGAAGGAAAAATAACTAATTTTAAAAGGGTTAATGCTGTAGATTTATGGAGGAAGATTCTCACTATGTTATTTGAAACAGGCCATCCTTGGATAACTTTTAAAGACCCATGCAATATTAGGTCTCCTCAACAACATACAGGAGTTGTCCATTCTTCTAATTTATGTACAGAAATTACTTTAAATACATCCAAAGAAGAAATAGCTGTTTGTAACTTAGGTTCAATTAATATGGCTGCTCATATAAACAGNAAACAAGAATTAGACATAGAAAAACTAGAAAAAACTATTGGGACAGCAATTAGGATGCTGGATAATGTCATTGATTATAATTATTACAGTGTTGAAAAAGCTAGATCATCGAACCTTAAGCATAGACCGATTGGTCTAGGTTTGATGGGGTTTCAAGATGCCCTGTATAAATTAAGAATTCCTTATGCATCAGATGACGCTGTTNAATTTGCAGANAAAAGTATGGAATANATCAGTTACTATGCAATACGTGCATCTATGAATCTTGCTAAAGAAAGAGGTGCTTATGAATCTTTTAATGGATCGCTTTGGAGTCAAGGTACTTTGCCAATTGATAGCCTAAAAGTTCTGAAAAAAATAAGAGGAAAATATTTAGATGTTAATATGGATCAAACGCTAGATTGGGATANTTTAAGGAATGAGATAAAAGCTAATGGGATGAGAAATTCAAATACACTTGCTATTGCTCCCACTGCTACTATTTCTAATATATGTGGCGTATCTCAATCAATTGAACCCACTTATCAAAATCTTTATGTGAAGTCTAATCTTTCCGGTGAGTTTACTGTTATAAACCCGTATCTGATTAATGATTTTAAAGAAATTGATATTTGGGATGAGGTAATGATTAAGGATTTAAAATATTTTGATGGTCAACTTTCGTCAATAAGCAGAGTTCCTGATGAACTTAAGTTATTGTATGCGACTTGCTTTGAAATTGATACTAGATGGTTGGTAGAAGCTGCAGCAAGAAGACAAAAATGGATTGATCAATCTCAATCATTAAATTTATATATTTCGGGGACTGATGGNAAAAAACTTGATAGCGCATACAAACTTGCATGGATAAGAGGGCTTAAAACAACTTATTACCTTCGATCACTAGGCGCAACACATGTTGAAAAAAGCACTGCTGACAACACAGGGTCTAAATTAAATGCCGTCAATAGTAATGTCTCCAATGGTAAAGAAGAAGTTGAAAATTGTTTAGTCGATGACCCTGATTGTGAGGCCTGCCAATGATTAATATTCCTTCAGAATTTATGATCTATATTATTTCTGCATTGGTAGCGNCAGNTATATCANTCATTTATTATATTTTTGATTTAAAAAGAACTNATGAAGAAAATAAAGTAAGAAAAAATTCTNTTGANGGGTCACGCGACATNNCTTTACAACAGACAANCANCTATAGGAGATATAAATAATCATGNATAACTGGGATGATCCAATAAATGAAGCNCTTAATAAAATTGAAATTGATAAGAAAACTGGAGATGTAAATAATAATGAGATAGCTAAGTCAGACCAAGAACTAGGTTTTCAAGAAGGTCTCACTGGTTTTGAAAATATAGAAAAAGGTGCTAATAGAATTCAAGTTGATGATAAAGCAATAATAAATTGTAGAGCTGATCTCAATCAACTTGTTCCATTTAAATATAAATGGGCTTGGCAAAAATATCTTGATGGATCTGCAAATCATTGGATGCCAGAAGAAATACCAATGCATGATGATATAAAGNTATGGCAAGANCCAAATGGTTTNACTGAAGATGAAAGGCAGATAGTNGAAAGAAACCTTGGTTTTTTCACAACTGCGGATTCTCTTGTNGCTAACAATTTNGTATTGGCAGTTTATAAACATATAACCAACCCTGAGTGTAGACAATATCTNTTACGTCAGGCTTTTGAAGAAGCAATNCATACTCANGCATATCAGTATTGTGTNCAATCTTTGGGATTAGATGAAAGTAGAATTTTTAATATGTATAGAGAATTACCTGCTGTAGCAACTAAAGCTGANTGGGCTCTTCCTTTTACGCAAAGCCTAGGTGATCCTCATTTTAAAACTGGCACAGCCAAAAATAATCAAAGATTGCTTAGGGATTTAATTGCATTTTATGTAATTTTTGAAGGTATATTCTTTTATGTAGGCTTTACCCAAATACTTTCATTAGGTAGAAGAAATAAATTAACAGGGGTAGCACAACAATTTCAATATATATTAAGAGATGAATCAATGCATATGAATTTTGGCATTGACGTCATTAATCAGATTAAAATTGAAAATCCTGATCTTTGGTCTCAATCTTTTCAGGATGAAATGATAAACCTGATTAAACAAGGNGTAGAACTTGAAACACAATATGCTCGTGATACCATGCCCAGACCTATATTGGGTATGAATGCTGAGTTATTTGAAGAATATCTCAAGTTTATTGCTAACAGAAGGTTTGTTCAAATTGGTCTTCCGGAACAATATCCTGGAGCAAAAAATACATTTGAATGGATGTCAGAAATTATGGATCTAAAAAAAGAAAAGAACTTCTTTGAAACACGAGTAACTGAATATCAAACTGGCGGGCAACTCAAATTTGATTAAATAGCTATATTTTTATTTTCCTACTTTATTAATTAAAANATTATTTGTTAGCAGTAGCNTGTGAATTAAGAATATAGTATAGGAAAATAGGATTGTTGATACCAAGGATTCGTCGTAAAATGGCAATCCTGCAATGTAGCATTCTATAAGGCCAGTCAAATTTTTTGTGTATAATGAATCAGCAAACCAAACACCAAAATTACTGATTATAAAAAAGATTGATGGACTAAGTACAGATATAGTAAGAACAGACATGGCATTTANTTTTTTCAANATTAAAGGGGCTATATAAATAATAATTAAAAAAGATGTATAGACNAAAAATATCGAATCATATAAACCAATAAATATATCACTCACTATCTGCGAAAGCAGCACTATAGATACTGAAGCCAAAGTACTTCTAAAATAGTAACTTGTAAAAATTATAAGTGATAATGTTGGTGTAAAGTTAGGTATATCAGAAAACATACGGGATGTAATTAGAAGCAAAAATAAACTGATGGATAAAAATATTTTCTCTCTCATATCTAAAACTTTGTAGTTATTCCAAAATAATATGATTTACCTTCTGAATTATAATTATGGGCTTTTCTATATTTTTTATCAAATAGATTATTTATCTTAAACGACAGATTATATTTATCTATTGGCTTAAGATAGATCATATCAACAAGAAGATAACTGCCTAGTTGATTATCATCATAGATAGAGTTATCTCTTTTCCCTTCACCAATAATCATAAGGCCAATTTTATTATTATCTTTAAAATCATAGAAGATTTTACCAGTTATTTTATTTTTTGGTCTTCTTGAAAGCAAAGTATTATTTGTAAGATCATCTGCTATCTGAAAAGTATAACTCAATGAATATTTATATTCGTTATATAACCCATTATAGTCTAATTCCAAACCAGTGATCCTAGCTTTATTAATATTTTGCATTTTTGACCCATCAGATTCAATTAGATTACTAATTGTATTATTAAAAAATGTTAGNACAAAATCATCAACTTCTGATAATTTATGTTTTAAAGAAATTTCACTAGAAATTGATTCTTCAGGTTTTAAATTTTGATTCCCACCATATCCAAACCTGTCTGTTCCATCAGGTGGTCTAAATGATTTTCCAATTCCAGCTGANAGAATTGTTCTATTTGTAAATAGATATGAAAAATTAATATTCCCTGTTAAATAATTGTCATAGGCATCATGGTTAATATATCTGGAACCAAAATTAATATTAGTATTAAAATCTGGTGCGTATTCGGTTTGGAAAAAAAATTCTCTAATATTATTACTGGTTATAAANGAAGTCCCATATGATAATTCATAAAGAGCTTCATCTGTATAAGTCATACCAAAGATTGAATTAGTACTGATTAAATCATAAAAATTCTTTTCAATTGTGAATTGATTAATTTTAGTNTGGGTAAAATCTGTTGCAGATGGATGAGCTTGATCTATNTTATTTTGTTTATCAATAAAAATAAATTTAGTTTTTGAATCTTGGTTCTTNCTTGTCCATGATGTTTTGATATGGGAATCTTTATGATCTTGATTAAAATTNTTNCCAAGGCTATCATATTCAGTATTGCCATCACTTTGATAATAATTTATTTCAAAAGTGTCATTTTCTAAGTCATATGAATATTTTAAATTTAAATTTTGGTTATTATANGCATGNTTTTGNTTAGATGTGGTTTTTGCTTTAAANCCATCTGATTTTATATTTGAATAATCTACAGAGAAGTTGTGTGGAGGCATAGAAAAAATTTTATAAAAATTAGCTTTATTGGTTTCATCGCGCCCAGAAATAAATCTAACTTGATTTAATGATTCCTTTGCACTTTTTCTAGTGATTATATTTATAACTCCACCAANGGTATTTTGGCCATATAAAGTTGACATACTCCCTTTAGAAATTTCTATCCTATCAATCATTTCAGTTGATATATGTTGTATCGATGGTACTCCTAGTGTACCTGGATTTAATTCAACTCCATCAATGAGAACCTTTGTNTGATTGCTTTCAGTTCCTCTCATAAAAATTGATTGTGTTTGTCCATGTCCACCATTGCTCCCAATGCTTATAGAGCTGGAAGAATTTAAAATCTCATGAATTCCCTCAAAACCAGAATTATTGATATCTTCTTTTGTTATTACTTCCACTGGGGTTAATGAATTAAATATAGTTGTTTGGCGTTTTGTAGGGGTTACAACAATTTCATCAAGTTTTGNCTGAGCAATGACTATTTTCCCTACAAATAAGGAAAAGAATATAATTATGTATAACGTTAGTTTTAACATCACCCTTATCCACCATTGCAATTATGGCTATATCATTACAGTTATGGACTATATAGATGTTGATCCGCGCCGAGGTGAAAGGCTGCTGGCTTACCCATCTATAGTTAAGCATCCACCGCTTAATGGGCCTCTTATCATGTTGGTATTCGGACTTATTCTTACCGCTGCGGGGGCAGTGTTAGATTATTTATTTACTAACTTTCCCAACTTCATAAGATTAATTAATTTTTAATCCCAATTCCTTTAGACAACAGTGTCAAAGCAATCAAATACAATATAACTACTAATGAAATAATAATCAACAGTGACAATGTTAAATCAGTTTCTACTAAATCTAAAAACCCATATCTGAATGTACTGACGAGGTGTGCGATTGGATTAAAAATAGAAGCTTCTTTCCAAAAAATTGGCAAGGCTTCTATAGGATAAAAAGTTCCACCTAAATAGGTTAGAGGTGCCAACACAAAAGTGGGCACTATATTTATGTCATCAAAACTATTGGCAAAAACTGCATTAATAAAACCAGCAGTTGAAAAGAGGAATGCTGTCAGAAAAGTTATTATTAAAGTAAAACCTAAGTTTGAAATTTTTAGTTCTGTAAAATAGGTTGTAACAAAATAGACTGCTGCACCAACACAAAATGCTCTTAAAACACCACCGGTTATATACCCTAAAAGGATAATATAGTTTGGTACGGGAGATACTAATACTTCCTCAACACTTTTTTGAAATCTTGCGCTATAGAAAGAACCAACCACATTCATATATGAATTAGTTATTATCGGCATTATGATTAGGCCTGGTATTATATAATCAACATAACTAAAATCTTTTATCGTCCCTATTCTCTCACCAATAAAATTTCCAAAGATTGTGATATACAAAAAAATGGTGATGACAGAAGGAAGAATTGTTTGTATCCATATCCTAGCAAACCTTAAAGTTTCCTTAACAACAATTGTTTTAAATCCTATAAAAACTTCATAATTCATGATTGCGTCTTTTCTTTAGTAAGTTCAATAAATAATTCTTCTAATATATTTCTTTTGCTGGACATACTAACTACATTTATATTAATTAATTTTAATTTTTCTATTATATCTGTAACAGATACTCCATTTGATATAGTAATTTCATAAGTATGTTTGTCAGTTTTAATAAGAGCTAATCCATTAATAGTGGTTCCTTCGTTTATTGGTTCTGATGTTTTTAGAATATATGTGTGCGACCGTCTCTTTTCAAAGACTTTTTCCATTGATGAATGTTGTATGATTGTCCCTTTGTGAATAATTGCAAGATTCTTGCACAATCTTTCTGCTTCTTCTAAATAATGCGTAGTTAGAATTATTGATACTCCATATGAATTAATTTCTTTTAAAAACTCCCACATATATAATCTTAATTCTGTATCTACACCCGCAGTGGGTTCATCTAGAATCAGTATGTTTGGTTTATGGATTAAAGCTCTTGCTATCATTAATCTTCTTTTCATACCACCAGATATTTCTCGTGGAGTATTTTTCCTTTTTTCCCAAAGTCCAAGTTGATGAAATAGCTTTTCTGTTCTCTCGTATGCAATATCTCTGGTAATACCAAAATAGCCAGCAGTATTGATCATTGTTTCTTCTATTGAAATAAATTGGTTAAGATTAAATTCTTGCGGGACTAAGCCAATATTTTTTTTAGCAAATTCTGGATTTGTCTGAATATTTTTGCCAAAGACTGATACATTTCCAGCAGTTATAGTGACGAGAGATGAGATGATCCCTATTACTGTGGATTTACCTGCCCCATTAGGTCCTAAAAATGCAAATATATCACCCTTTTTCACTGATAGATTTATATTTTCAAGAGCTCTAACTTTATTTTTATAGACCTTATTCAAATTAATGATATCTATTGCGTTTTCCATAAATACATTCCTTAAAGACAATACGTATTCTTGCTAAATTGTTGACAATCCTACATACTTGCGTAAACTTACCGAGTTATAGCAGATAAAGAATATCATTATCAAGCATATATTAGCTATAATTAAATAATATGAGTCATACATCTTTTAAAAACGCCAAATCTAGATTACAAAGAAGCGAGCTTGCTGTTCCAGGTTCTTCTCCTAAAATGTTTGAAAAAGCACTGAATTCAGATGCTGACTATGTATTTTTAGATTTAGAAGATGCTGTCTCTCCNAATGATAAGATCTCAGCGAGAGAGAATGTAATACGNGCTCTCAAAGAAATGGATTGGAGGGGAAATAATAAGACCATATCTGTAAGAATCAATGGTTTAGATACTCATTACATGTATAAAGATGTNATAGAAATAATGAGCGAAGTAGGAGAATTTGTTGACACAATGTTAATACCAAAAGTTGGCGTAAGAGACGATGTCTACATGGTTGATTGTCTAGTTTCACAAATTGAACAAGAAAAAAATTTCAAAAACAAGATTGGTCTTGAATGTTTAATAGAAACGGCGTTGGGTATGGTAAATATTGAAGAAATTGCAAAATCAAGTTCACGTTTAGAAGCTCTTCATTTTGGTGTGGCTGATTATGCTGCAAGTTTAAAAGCAAGAACGGTAATAATTGGTGGTTTAAATCCAAACTATCCAGGTGATCAGTGGCATCATGGTTTATCTAAATTGGTAACAACGTGTAGGGCATTTGGATTACGTCCTATTGATGGTCCATTTGGTGATATAAAAGATCCAGAAGGTTATATTGATGCCGCAAAAAGAGGTGCGGCAATTGGTATTGAGGGAAAATGGGCTATTCATCCTTCCCAAATTGAACATGCAAATAATGTATTTTCACCACCAGAAAGTGAAGTTGATAAATCTCAACGGATACTAGATGAGTTGAAAAAGGCTGCTGCTGAAGGCAAAGGGGCGGCGCAATTAGATGGAAGAATGATAGATGCTGCTTCTGCAAGGATGGCAGAAAATGTTATTAATATAAGTAATCTTATACAGTCAAGAAAATAATGGATATACATGAATATCAAGCTAAGGAAATATTAGCTAATTTTGGTGTGACCATCCCGAGAGGTGGACTTGCCTATAGTCCTGAGAATGCTGAGTATCGAGCAAGGGAAATTGGAGGAGAAAAATGGGTTGTTAAAGCCCAAATACATTCAGGCGCAAGAGGTAAAGCTGGGGGTATAATTATCTGTGATAGCCTGGAAAAAGTTTCGAAAGCTGCAGATGAATTACTTGGAAAAACATTGGTAACTAATCAAACTGGACCAAGTGGCAAAACCGTTCAAAAGATTTACATTGAAGAAGCAACTGCAATTAAAAAAGAATTCTACTTAGGATTAGTTTTTGATAGAAGTTCAGAATGCGTTGTCGTAGTTGCTTCCACTGAAGGTGGAATGAGTGTTGAAGAAATCTCAAAAGAAAAACCTGAGACAATTATCCGTTCAAAAGTTGATGCTGCTGTTGGAATGCAGAGTTTCCAAGCAAGAGAAATTGCGTTTGGTTTAGGTATAGAACCAAAGTCCATATCACGATGCGCAGAAGTAATTTTAGGTTGTTACAAAGCTTTCAGTCAGTTAGATGCCACGATGGTTGAAATTAATCCACTTGTTCTTACCGAAGACGATCACATACTGCCGCTTGATTGTAAAATGTCTTTTGATGATAATGCTCTTTTTAGAATACCCACCATCTCTGAGTTAAGAGATAAATCTCAGGAGGATATAAAAGAGACCTATGCTGCAGATAGAGGGNTGAATTATGTCGGTTTAGAGGGGAATATTGGAAACATAATAAATGGTGCTGGCTTGGCCATGGCCTCAATGGATATGATCAAGTTGGCTGGCGGTAAACCTGCAAATTTCTTGGATGTTGGTGGTGGAGCTACCCCTGAAAAAATTGTAAAAGCTTTCAAATTGGTTTCATCTGATGANCGTGTAAAAGTTATCTTAGTTAATATATTCGCTGGAATTAATCGATGTGATTGGGTTGCAGAAGGTATTGTTAAAGCACTTGATGAAATAAAAATTAAGCAACCATTGGTCATAAGGTTAGCTGGCACAAATGTTGAAGCAGGTCAGAAAATATTGAAGGAAAGTAAAATTGATTATACAGGGGCAGAGACACTTGAAGATGCTGCTCATAAAGCTGTGAAGATTCTCAATGAAATGGGAAATAAATAATTATGACTATTTTAATTGATAAGAAAACAAAAATTATTGTTCAAGGNTTTACAGGAAAGATTGGTACATTCCATGCCAAAGAGATGATCGATTATGGTAGTGATATTGTAGGCGGTGTGACNCCTGGAAAAGGCGGTCAGGAACATCTTGGGAAACCTGTTTTTAATACTGTTAAACAAGCAGTNGAAAATACAGGGGCAACAGCCAGTATATTATTTGTGCCGCCGGCATTCGCAGNTGATTCAGCTATGGAAGCTGCTGATGCGGGAATTAAAACATGTGTCGCAATAACAGATGGTATTCCTGCGCATGACATGATTAAAGTAAAGAGATATATGCGTAGATATTCAAAAAATGAGAAGATGACTCTAGTAGGACCGAACTGCGCCGGAGTTATTAGCCCAGGTAAAACCATGTTGGGTATTATGCCAGGGCATATTTATAAAGAAGGAAATATTGGAGTTATTGGAAGATCAGGTACGCTGGGATATGAAGCTGCACAACAAATGAAAGATCTTGGCATAGGTATCTCAACAAGTGTAGGTATTGGTGGCGACCCAATTAATGGGAGTTCATTTAGAGATATGTTAGAAAAATTTGAAACAGATGATGAAACTAAGGCAATTCTAATGATAGGTGAAATTGGTGGCCCACAAGAAGCTGAAGCCGCTCAATTTGTGAAAACAAATATCTCTAAACCTGTAGTTGCCTATATAGCTGGTCTAACGGCTCCTAAAGGAAAAAGAATGGGGCATGCAGGAGCAATAGTAACAGCATATGGTGAAACGGCAGCAGAAAAAGTTGAAATATTAAAAGATGCTGGAATTACAATTGCAAAAAATCCTTCTGTCATTGGTGATACGATTGCATCTGTAATAAAATCTATTGATGGCTAAAGATTTTTCATTAATTGATATAGGCGCGAACCTCACACACGACCAACTTCTTAAAAATATTCATGCGGTTATTGATAACTTTAAAAAAGTGCATGTTGAAAATGTTATCATTACTTCGTCAAATACGACTGATACTGAAAAAGCTCTTAGTTTGATTAAAAAATTTCCTAATTTATTTTATACGACAGTTGGTTTTCATCCTCACAATGCAAAAAATTTTAAAGAAAAAGATTTAGAGTCTATAGAAACATTGGCTAACAACCCTCATGTGATTTCAATTGGTGAATGTGGGTTAGATTATTACCGAGAATATTCTCCTAAAAATCAACAAATTGTCTGTTTTGAAAAACAATTATCTTTAAACACAAAGCTTAATTTACCTCTTTTTTTACATGAAAGGGGAGCTCACAATGATTTTTGTTCTCTATTAAAAAAATATATAGATAGAATTGACAATACTGTTGTACATTGTTTTACTGGAACAAAGCAAGAATTATTACAATATCTTGATATGGGTTGCTATATTGGGATTACAGGATGGATCACTGACATGGAGAGAGGTTCCCATTTACATGAAATTATTCAGTATATACCAGAGGATCGCTTATTAGTGGAGACTGATTCTCCATATTTAATACCAAAAAATATGAATGACAATCGAAAAACAACCAATGAGCCAGCATATTTACCATATGTTGTTGAAGAAATTGCAAACTGCCTAAATAAAGATGTAAAATATATTTCTAACAAGACTTTTGAGAATACAAAGAAATTCTTTCAGATATGAAAAACAAGATACAGTATCAATTAAATTTACCCACTCATAAAAATCATCTTCTCTTGCATTCATGTTGTGCTCCATGTTCTGGAGAAATAATTCAAAGATTAATAGATTCAAAAATAAAGTTTTCAATATTTTTTTATAATCCTAATATACATCCTCTTGAAGAGTATGAAATAAGAAAGAAAGAAAATAAGAAGTTTGCTGATAAGAATAATATATCTTTCATTGATGCTGATTATGATACAGACAATTGGTTTGAACAGACAAAAGGAATGGAATGGGAACCAGAAAGAGGCAAAAGATGTACTGCTTGTTTTGAAATGAGGTTTTTTAAAACCGCTCAATATGCACATCAACATCATTTTGATATTTTTTCTAGTACTCTTGGTATTTCTAGATGGAAAAATATGGAACAGATTAATCAAGCTGGAGAATGGGCAGCTGAAAAAATGCCTAATCTAGAATATTGGACAATTAATTGGAGAAAAAATAATGGCTCACAAAGAATGCTAACCATATCAAAAGATGAGAATTTCTACAAACAAGAATATTGTGGATGTGTTTATTCTTTAAGAGATACTAATATTTGGAGACAAAAAAATTCACGAGAAAAAGTGACTATTGGGAAAAAATTTTATACAAACTCAATTAAAAAATCCACCCAAAATTAACAACATTATTATACTCAACCATGCCAACAAAGATCGCGCAACTAAGGTTTGTATGTATGATATTTTTTCTATAATATCCTCCTTAGTATAATCTAGTGGTAATTGTGCTGATGAAGAGCCAATATCATTTATCAAATCTATATTAGATTTATGCATATTATTTTTTTCTGAATTAAATTTTTTCCAAACAGCAAGTGAATGTTCAAAGTTGCCCACTACCGCAAAAGCCAGGGCACTCAATCTGACTGGGATAAATTCTATTAATGCAGATATATCTTTGATATTTTTTCTTGTTTTTTGATCTATACGTAAATCTTTAGTGTATGAAAAGTAATCCAGTATTTTATAACCCAATGCTCCTCCAGGACCAAGTAACAAAAACCAAAAAATAACTGTAAAGATATTTCGTGTTGAACTAAAGAATAAATTCTTAGTGATTATATTAATATTATTTGTGAAACTCTTATTAACGTTCATATTTGCAGTTAGTATTTTTAGAATTGTTTCATCTTCAATTTTAGCTTTATTCTCAATGATAAATTTAAAATCATTAATTCTTTCAATAAATTCATTATGGCGTAGGCAATAAAATAATATAGTAAAGCTGAATAAAAATGATAAAACCCAATGAATATACCCTTCAAGAAATGCTTTAATAATAATAGTAGCTAAAATACAAAAAAGGATAAAAGACATGTATACAAGAAATTTATTTTCAATATATTGCTTAGAAAAATTATTGAAAATACCATAGGATTTTTTGATAAGAAGCTCATTCCTTATGGTTGCTAGGGGATCATAAACAAATTCAACTAATAGTACTAGAAAGATTAAAGATGCTGTTTCCATATCTAAATTAATTTTTTATTTTTGACCAATCAAAAAAAGGTCCTGGNTCTGTTTTTCTGCCNGGTGAAATTTCACTATGCCCTATTATATTATTATCCACAATTTTTGGATAGCTTAACTTTAGAGCATTGATTAATTCTTTTAGTTGTATATATTGAAAATCTTCAAAAGATTCATCTGTGGAGCCTTCCAATTCAATCCCTATAGAAAAGTCATTACAGTCTTTTTTCCCCTTGAAAGAAGAATCACCGGCATGCCATGCTCGTAAATTTAACGGCACAAACTGAATAATTTCTCCGCTCCTTTTTATAAAAATATGGGCAGAGACTTTAAGGTTTTTTAAAGATTCAAAAGATGGGTCATGAGAGACATTAAGATTATTTGTAAACAGATCAATTACATTGTTATTGCCAAACACACCTTTAGGTAGGCTGATACAGTGTATAATTATTGTATCTATATGGCACCCTTGTGGACGTGCATCACAATTTGCTGTAGGAAAGTATGTGACTTTATCAATTAAATGGCTAGATTTATTTATTTTTAACATATATGTTCATCTAAATGAATTAGACTGTTAATATTATACTTAACTCTAATTATGTCAAACTTTCTGATTAATACAGATAAAAAATTAAAAAAAGTTATCACAGAACTGCAAAGCTCTAAACATCTAGGTGTAGATACTGAATTTATCAGAGAGTCTACCTACTACCCTATTCTTGCTCTACTGCAAATATCCACACAAGAATCTATTTTTTGTATTGATGTATTGGNAATTAAAGACAAAGCTATGCTTAAAAAAATATTGCTAGATAAAAAAATTCTAAAAATAATGCACTCATCAAAACAGGATCTTGAGGTCCTGAATCGATATTTTAAATCTTATCCAATCAATGTATTTGATACTCAAATTGCTGCAAATTTGATAGGCATTGATATGAATATTGGTTATGCAGGTCTTGTAAAAAAGTTTTTTAATAAAGATTTAAAGCAAGGATCATGGCGGACTAATTGGTTGGAAAGACCATTAAGTGNTGAAAAGCTGGAATATGCTTGTAATGATGTAAAATATCTAATACCAATATATAAAAATCTAGTTAAAGATTTAAAAAANAATAAAAGATTAGATTGGTTTAATGAAGAACAAAACAATGAATTAAGAAGGGATAATGTGATAACTAAACCCAAAGATTCGTGGAAAAAAATTAATATATCATCGGTTTTAACAAAAACTCAAACTAAGAAGCTCAAATTTTTATCAGAATGGAGAGAAAGTAAGGCAATCAAAACTAATCTTCCTAAAAGATGGGTGCTTCTTGACAAGGAATTAATAAAATTAGTTCTAGTAGAAAAAAAGAAAATAAATGAAGTCTTAAATAACTTAAAAAAGGATATGGNTGATTCTGATAAGAAATCTGTTATATCAATGCTAAACAAATGTAGCAAAGATTCACAAAAGGATAAAACTAAACNAAAAAACAATAAATCTAATCAAAAAATTAAAGAATGCTATAAATTGCTTGAAAAGATTTCGTTAAAGTATAAAATTCCACAAGCATTAATTGCAAATAAACGTGAAGTAGATATGTATGGAAAAAGTTATAAACAAATAAGATTTATGGAAGGATGGAGATTTAAAATATTTGGTAAATTGTTACAATAAGAAATGAGAAAGTTTTCTTCAAAAATTGTTGATGGAAAAGATCGTTCGCCTAGCAGGTCAATGTTGAGAGCTGTTGGTTTTAAGGATAACGACTTTAAGTTACCTCAAATTGGTATTGCGTCTACATGGAGTATGGTCACTCCTTGTAACATGCATATAAATAAACTTGCTGATATTTCAGCAAAATCAGTTGATAGAAATGGCGGAAAATCTATAATATTTAACACCATTACNGTATCAGATGGAATTTCAATGGGNACTGANGGCATGAGATATTCTCTTGTGTCNCGTGAGATTATTGCTGATTCTATTGAAACAGTGGTTGGTTGTGAAGGGTTTGATGGATTTATAGCCATCGGTGGATGTGATAAAAATATGCCAGGCTGTGTTATGGCTATGGCAAGACTTAATAGACCATCTATTTTTATATATGGTGGGACCATTCTGCCTGGAAAACATAAATCAAAAAAAATTGATATAGTTTCAGTTTTTGAAGCTGTTGGGAAAAATGCTAATAGAAAAATTAGTAATAATGAATTAATTCAAATTGAAAAGAAGGCTATTCCTGGGCCAGGGTCATGTGGAGGTATGTACACAGCTAATACNATGGCATGTGCTATTGAGGCGCTAGGCTTAAGCCTAACAAATAGTTCTGCTCAAGTAGCTATTTCTAAAAATAAACAGATTGACTGTAAAGAATCAGCAATCGCTCTAATAAATTGTTTAAAAAAAGATATTAAGCCTAGTGATATTATTAATAAAAAATCACTAGAGAATGCAATCACCGTCGTTATTGCTCTTGGTGGGTCAACCAATGCAGTTCTTCATTTACTAGCAATTGCTAATGCAGCAAAAGTAAAATTGTCTCTAGATGATTTTGAAAAGATAGGTAAAAGAGTACCAGTGCTAGCAGATCTCAAACCTAGCGGGAAATACACTATGTCAGAATTGGTAAAAATTGGTGGTGTTGCACCTTTAATGAAAACATTATTGAAAAAAAAATTATTACATGGAGGCTGTCTCACTGTTTCCGGAAAAACACTCAAGGAAAATTTAAAAAACGTTTCCCACTATAATAAAAAACAAAACATAATTAGAGCATTCGATAACCCAATAAAAAAGAATGGTCATATAGTTATTTTGAGAGGCAATTTATCACCATCAGGATCGGTTGCTAAAATTTCTGGAAAAGAAGGTAATTTCTTTTCTGGTACGGCTAAAGTTTATAATTCTGAGGAATCAGCTTTAATTGACATACTTGGTGATAAAATAAAAAAAGGAATGGTGATAGTTATAAGATACGAGGGGCCTGTCGGTGGGCCTGGGATGAGAGAAATGTTATCACCCACATCTGCGATAATGGGCAAGGGTCTTGGTAAAGATGTTGCTTTAATAACGGATGGGAGATTTTCTGGTGGCAGCCATGGATTTGTTGTTGGGCATATAACGCCAGAGGCTTATATTGGAGGACCTTTAGCAATCATAAAAAATGGCGATACAATTGAAATTGATGCTATTAAAAAAGAATTAAATTTAAAAATTACAAAAAAGGAAATTGCAAAAAGATTTGAAAAGTGGAATAAGCCAAAAAAGAATTTTATTAATGGCGTATTAACAAAATATGCAAAACTCGTCAGTCAAGCAGATACAGGCGCCACTACTAGTATTGAAGTCTAATTCTTTAGACTTTTGTGAATTCATCTCCATAAAGTCTTGTCATTATTTGATTAATCTTTTCTAGTCTCTCTATTGCATTCGTGATTGAAATCAACTCAGCTTTCAACTCCAAATCAATTGGAAGTAGTTCTGTTAATCTATAACCTATCCAAGATGCATCAGCAAATTTCTCCTCCTTAATGTCAATAAACGATTTTAGATTTGGGTAAATTTTTTTATAGAACTTTGATAAAGTTAAATACTTTTGTGGAATCAAATATTCTTTCTCTAAATCTAATTTCTCAATTTCTCCTCTTAGTAAATTTTCTTGGTCTAGCGATGTATTTTCAATTCTTGCAATATTCTTTCCTTCTACAGTTATGCCTAATAAACCATCTTCCAATTTATTCCAGTCAGAAATTTTTACCCATGAGCCATATTCGTAAATATCTGTTACATATGAGTTAGGCTTTTCTGTTCTAACAAGTGAAATACAGAACCCTTGATCAGTTTTGATGCACTCAGTCACCATGTCAAGATACCTCCTTTCAAAGATTCTTAATGGGAACAACCCTCCTGGCAAAACAATGCTTCTCAAAGGAAAAATAGGAACTTTTGGCATCATTTTTATTTTTTCTCATTAAATTCAAGAGAGATAGAATTTATACAATATCTTTTTCCTGTAGGATCAGGTCCATCTTCAAATACATGTCCTAAGTGTGCATCACATTGTTTACACGTAACCTCTACTCTTCTCATAAAAAGAGAATTATCATCAAGATAACTTATAGAGTCATTTGAGTATTTGTCAAAAAAACTTGGCCAACCAGTTCCTGAATCAAATTTTGTATCAGAGGAAAATAAAATATTGCCGCAACATGCACATTTATACAGTCCAGCTTTTTTATTAGAATTATATTTACCGCTAAATGGAGCCTCTGTACCTTTTTCTCTTGTTATTTGATAGGTATCTTTTGATAAGATTTCTTTCCATTCTTTGTCTGATTTATTTTTGTATACCATTTTTTATTAGTTTAATAAGTTTAGAAGTGTTTCCATTGCTCATGATTAATATTGTATCAATTTCTTTTTTTAATTTCTTAATATAATTTAATATTTCAGTATCTGTGTTAAAAACATTAATTTTTTTAGATTTATTGTCTTTAAACTCTCCTTTTAGTTTTACATCATGTTGAATGATAGAATAGTCTGAAACTTCCAGTGCTTTATACAGTTTTTCAGTATGGGTACCTCTAATCATAGAGTTAGATCTGATTTGGCATATGGAAAGAACTTTGTTTGTTTGTTTGCTGGAGTTCTTATATTTTTTCATCGAATCTATCGAGCTAAATACTTCGGTAGGATGATGTGCAAAATCATCATATATATTTATATTTTTAAAACAGCCAACGTGCTCCATTCTCCTTTTTACACCTTTAAAACTCTCTATTGCATCCAAGATTTTTTTGATTGGTAAAGACAATTTCTGACAAGCAATTAAAGATATTGCTATATTTTTAAAGTTATGTGTTCCTAAAAGTTTTGTTCTAAATTTTGGATTTTTCCAATGGGTATTTTTTAAAGCTGTCAACTTAGACCATACACCCTTATCCAGCAATTGAAGAATATTTTTATCTGAATGGTTATAAATGATATGTCCTTTACTTTTCATTGTTCTTATAAGATGATGAAAGCTTTTAAGAATATCACCTATATTTTCAAAAATATCAGCATGGTCAAACTCAATATTATTAATAATCAAGATTTCAGGTTTATAATGTATAAACTTTGATCGTTTATCAAAAAAAGCTGTGTCATATTCATCTGCTTCAATAACAAAATATTCTGATTTTGTTAAATTTGCCGGTTTTCCAGATCCAATAGGTAAACCTCCAATTAAATAACTAGGTTTCATCTTGTTGTGTTCCAATATGTGGGTAATCAATGATGAAACAGTGGTTTTGCCATGGGTGCCTGATACAGCAATTACTTTTTTATTGATAAGAATGTTCTCTTTAAGCCACTGTGGCCCAGAAATATATTTGATTTTAGAATCCAAAAGTTTCTCAATGATAGGCATGCCTCTTGACATGACGTTACCAACTATTACCAAATCAATTTTCTCATTCAAATTTTTTGGATTATAATTTTCAGTTACTTTTATTTTTGCTCTAAGCAACACAGACTTCATTGGTTCAAAAAAACTTTTATCCGAACCGGTAACTTTATGGCCTAACTGTTTTGCCAAGATTGCTATCCCTGCCATAAAAGTTCCTGATATTCCTAAAATATGTATTCTCATCAGATTAAAATTTGTAGAAACAACAACATTATAGACCCGGCTATCATGCTATATAGAAATGATATTCCAAGCCCAAAAACCATACTCTTATCCAAAGCATGCTTGAATATATGGCCATTTATTAACCATGTATAAATTGTAACAATCATAATTAGCACAACAATGATGCTTTTATCATAGAGAGTAATCACGCTAATGAAACTGGTTAAAAAGCCAACTATTGCGTGTATTCCAAGCACAGCGGTACCGACTTGTAGATATCGTACTTTGTACTGATTACTATTGTTTTCAGCTTTATCTTTTAAATTCAAACTAAAATGTACAAAAAGTAACGTTATGCCAATATACACAAGAGATAGTAATATTTGTGCAACATAACTAAATTGCAAATCTGGGTCAGAAGGGATTAAAGAAATCAACACATTAACTAAAATAACTGAGTTTAATAGTTTTCTGCTTGTAGGCAAGTCCTGGGGTCCTTTTGAAAACGATAATATATCAAAAAAAATTGCCAAGTTATTTAACATAATAGTATAATGTAGCCTTTAGACTAAATATAAGGATAGCATATTGGATCATAACTCTATAATCAAATCTTACAAAAGAGTCTCTCGTTTTTACGATATGACCTTTGGTCAAATTTTTAGACCTGGACAAAAAAGCGTAATCAATAAAATGGATTGCAAGCCATCTGATTCAGTTCTTGAAATTGGAATCGGGACTGGCCTTTCCTTCAAATACTATCCAGATGAAACAAAAGTCATTGGAATAGATATTTCTCCCCACATGTTGGCACAAGCAAAAGAAAAAATAAAAAAAAGAAAAACAAATGGGAAATATATTTATCAGATGAATGGAGAACAATTATCGTTTGCTGATAATTCATTTGATAAGGTAGTTGCCATGTATGTTATTTCTGTAACTCAAAATCCACAGAAATTATTACAAGAGATGAAAAGAGTTTGTAAAAAGAACGGTGAAATTTATATAGTAAATCATTTCAGCTGTGAAAAAGATGCTTTTTTATTAAAATTATTTGAACGAGCTCTAATGCCAGTCAGTAAAATACTAGGTTGGAAACCTTATTTCCCTATTTCAGAATTTAATAAATATGCTGACCTTGATATAAAAGAAATTTCAAAGGTAAATATATTTAACTATTGGAATATTATTCACGCTACAAATAAAAAGTGAGGAACTTTATTCTAGTCTTTTGTAGCCTCTTCAACCATTTTTTTTAGTTCACCAGAATTAAACAAATCAAGAGTGATATCGCAACCACCAATTAATTCACCTTTAATATAAATTTGCGGAAATGTTGGCCAATTAGCAAATTTAGGCAAATCTTCCATTATTTCCTGGTCAAGAATAACATTCACATATGCAAATTCTCTTCCACATTGTTTTAATGCATCTACCGCCTTAGATGAGAAGCCACACATTGGCATCTCTGGGCTTCCTTTCATATAAATAATAACTGGATTATCCGTTACTAGTTTCTTTATTCTTTCTAAACCTGACATTCAAATACTCCTAATAGTTAAACTATATGATACTCTTTCTTCCGTCAATATTAATTTGAAACCAACGCTCAAATAATGCCAGATGCCATAATTTATTTCCATTTAATTTCGTAAGGTATTTATTGGGATTATTCAATAATATTTCTATGTTTTTAGCATTGAAGACGCCTCTATTTTTACAAGCTTTGGATGTTAGAATATCTCTCATGTAATTAAAAAATTTATCTTTAATAATTTTTAATGGTGGCACAGGAAAATAAAATTTTTCTCTATTAATAAATTCNTCAGTGAAAAANTTTTTTGCTATTTTTTTAAGATGGTGTTTCCCGCCATTCATTATTTTCAACTCTGATGGAATCCTAAGCATAAATTCAATCAAATTAATATCCAAAAATGGCACNCTTGTCTCAAGACCCCATGACATTGTCATGCTATCAACCCTCTTAACTGGGTCATCAACTATAAGTGTTGATAAATCTATTCTGAGAACTTTATCCAAAAAACTTAAGTTGTATTGTTGTTTATCAAATAAATCTTTTATAAAATCTTTGCTATAATTNCTGTCACAAAATTTTTCAGTAATCGTTTTACAAAAATCAGTGTGNTCCCTGTCAAAATAATTGGTACTAAATTTTCTTACGTTACTAGATTCTAATTTTTCCATTTTCTCATACCAAAAATATCCNCCAAACAGTTCGTCTGCTCCTTGCCCGCTTAAAACGACTTTCTGTGTCTTAGATACTTCCTTTCCTAATAAAAAAAATGCTGAAGANTCTTGACTTGCCATAGGTTCTGGCATACATGNAATCACCTCATCTAAGTTGTCAAGTAACTCATCATCAGATAAAAAAAATTTTTGGTGTGATGTATTAAATTGTTTTGCAATTTTATCAGAAAAATGGAATTCNTCACCCTCTTCATTATCAATACTTGGAAAACCAATTGAAAATGTATTTACATTGGANATACAGTGCTTTGCTGCTATTGCGGTGATAAGACTTGAATCTAAACCTCCTGAGAGAAGAATTCCTACTGGGACNTCTGATGCTGTTAGACGTTTTTTAATAGCTAAAATAATCAACCTCTCTATCTCATCAAGGGCATCTTTTTCGGTCAGGGTTGAGTCTAAGCTTATATGATCAAATGAGTAATACTTTTCTTTTTCAATCTTCCCATCAAAAGTAACTGTTAAACTGTGTCCTGGTTCAAGTTTTTTTATATTATTAATTATCGTCCTCGGAGCTGGGACTACCGAATGAAGTGTGAACTGATAATGNAAGCTTATCTTATCAATTTCAATTTGATTTGGTTCTAAATTGATTAGTGATTTGGTAGTTGATGAAAATCGAAAATAGTTACTGTCTGATGAGTAATACAGAGGTTTTATCCCTAATCTATCCCTAGACAAAAAAAGTTTTCTTTTATTCCCGTCATAAATACAAAATGCAAAAACACCGTCAAAATGATCTATNCATTTCTCACCAAAAAAGTGATAACTNTTNAACACNACNTCAGTATCGCCATCAGAAAAAAATTTATAACCTTCTTTTTGTAACGTATTTCTTAATTCTTTATAATTATATATAACTCCATTAAAGACAATCGTGATATTTAGAGAATGATCAGTCATGGGTTGATGTGATTTTTCAGTAACATCTATAACTGATAATCTTCTATGCCCAAAAAAGAGCTGTTTTTGAAAAAATAATCCTTCATTGTCTGGNCCTCTTCTTGCCACAGCGTCAATCATTTTTTTTGCTGTCTGTCTGTTAATACTTGTATTATCAAACCTAATTTCACCACAAATTCCACACATATATTAAGGATTCCTATAATATTTTTAACTTCTAATAGATTAAACAGTCTACATCATTTATGATTATGACTGAATTATAATTATTTCTGAGGTGAANATGAACCCACTGCTTTCAATAAAAGGTACAATTATAACTGGTTTTATTCTGACAGTTGTTTTGATAATGATTGTTGGTGGCTCTGTACCCATGGATGGAGCAACGTTGTTAAGATGGTTTCACTACCTATCAGGCATAACATGGATCGGGTTACTATATTATTTTAATTTTGTTCAAGTCCCTGCTATGGCAACAGCTACTGCAGAAAAAGATCCNGGTCCTGCAGCCATTGGTAAATATGTTGCCCCGCTAGCACTTTTGTGGTTTAGATGGGGAGCTATTGTGACTTGGGTAACAGGAGCAGCTTATCTTGCTCACGCTGGAAGATTTGTCTCTGCTTTCACTCTTTCAAGCGGAGATGCTGTCATTGGTCTTGGAGCTTGGTTAGGNACAATTATGCTNTTTAATGTTTGGGTATTAATCTGGCCNAATCAACAAAAAGTGTTAGGTATGGTGCCTGCAACAGATGANGAAAAAGCNCAAGGCAAAAAGGTAGCNCTGCTTGCATCAAGAACTAATACTGTTCTCAGCATTCCNATGTTACTTTTTATGGGTGCTTCTCACAATGCTGCCGCTCTCGGCATGGCTAGTATAGCAAGCCNAATATTTTTAGGATAAAAATAAGAAGAAGAAAAAAACCTAACCCACATGGGTTAGGTTTTTAATTTAATAACGTCCCTAAAACTAATATTTAGAAACTATGTGTTATTCCAATACCCCAATTACGTGTTGAACCACCGGTTGATTCAAAACCTTTTCTTGAATAACCGAAAGTTACATCAGTATTCTTACTAAGATTGTTTTGTAATGACAAAGAGATTGTTTTGTAGTCTTCTGTAGCAAGATTAGCATCGCCTTGGGTAAGTGCGAACTGAATCATTTTATTACCCATTGTGTAATGTGTGCCGACTGTTAAAATTTCTCCATCACCGTTTGTGGCAAAGGTTCCACCAGCTAACTCTGTATCTTCTTCAGAATAAAAAATACCTAAACCAGGCATTACTTTATAAGATGCGAAGACCTTTTTGTTACCAGCTCCTGAATTACCGCCGCCGCCTTCTTCATTATCATGCGTAGCAGCAACACCGAACTCTAGTCCTGAAACTAGAAAGTCATTGAATTTTATACCGTATGAATAATCACCTGACTGAATACCCGCATTAGCTCTATCACTCATGCCATACATGTAGGCAAGGGTTACTGGCCCCATTTTAGCATGGTAAGATAATGCACTTTCCCAAGTACCAGCTATTCCAAAATTGCCGTCACTTTGAGCGCCATTTCTATTCATAGCAACTGCAGTATCCATATTGGTGTCATACTGACCAAAAGTTTTATATGGTGACTCGAAAGTTCCCGCTCCTATATAACCCANTGGGGTTGCGAGTCCTAAGTTACCAACGTGAAGGTTAATAGTTCTACAATCTGATAGTGTCGCTGAACATGTTTTGCTATCACCTGTAGCATCACCATCACCTATGTCGAATTTATATTCNACNTTACCAACTAACATTCCTTCTTTGAATTTAATTCCTAATCTGCTTTTTTGTCCATCATCACGCAAACCATCAGTTGATGTGCCTGCACCAGATGAATTTCTGTCAAAGCCTACATAGATTCGCCCATAAAAATGGACTCCACTACCAGCTGTTCCAGACGCCATTTGATGGCCGTCATGTCCATACTCTCCACCTGCTATAGCTGAACCGGATACAGCCACAGTAGACAAGGTTACCAGCATTAGGATGCTGTAAAGTTTCTTCATGAATTTCCCCGTTTTTATTAGTNTACNNCGNNATTTTCCAATAAAACTATANCCTTTTCAAGCAATATATGGNTAAAAACTATGTAACATTGCCNTTTTTACCTATTTTTATGAGCCAAAAGGCATCTTTTTCAACTAAATAAAGATATATTGATATGTACTAGATTTATTACTGTTTTCTATTAAAATATGGGGTTTTCGGGCTTTAAATAAAATTATGAATGACTATTTAATGAATACATACAATCGGAAGGATATATCCTTTAAACGTGGTGATGGGATCTACCTTTGGGATGCCAACAACAAGAAATACCTTGATGTTACATGCGGTCTAGCGGTCACAGGTTTAGGTCACTCTCATCCTGAGATAAGTGAAGTCATTTATAATCAAGCACAAAAACTAATACACACTTCAAATGCATTTGTAATTAGTCAGCAGGAAGCCCTCGGAAAAAGACTTTGCCAATTATCAGGAATGGAAAAAGCCTTTTTTTGTAATTCAGGGACAGAGGCTGTAGAAACTGCAATCAAAATAGCCCGTAAATTTGGTAATGATCAAAAAATTATCAAACCCAAAATCATTGTGATGTCTAACAGCTTCCATGGAAGAACAATGGGAGCACTGACAGCCACAGGTAATGTTGAAGCGCATGATGGTTTTGAACCTCTTCTAGAGGGGTTTGTGAGAGTCCCTTATGATGATATAAAATCAATCAAAAACAAAGCTAGTAAATATAATTCAATTGTTGCTGTCTTAGTNGAATCTGTTCAAGGTGAAGGCGGAATAGTTGTACCAAATGATGATTATTTAAAAGAAATACGTGCAATTTGTGATGACCATAACTGGTTATTAATGGTTGATGAGGTGCAATCTGGACTTTGCCGGACAGGAAAATGGTTTGCTTTTCAATATAGTGGAGTCCTCCCCGATGTGATTATGGTTGCAAAAGCACTTGGAAATGGGGTTCCCATTGGCGCATGCCTTGCACGTGGAGAACCGAGTAGCATCCTAACTCCTGGAACACATGGATCAACTTTTGGGGGTAATTTTTTATCTACATCAGTTGCTTTAAAAGTATTAGATATTATGAGAGATCAACATATTTGTGCTAANGCAAGNGACATGGGTCTTTATCTCAANCAACGGTTAATTAACAAATTTAATAAACATAAATCTGTTAAAGAAATTAGGTGTAAGGGTTTGATGGTAGGGATAGAACTTACAGAAGAATCTGCTCATCTGTCAAAGGAGGCCTTAAAACTTGGTTTAATCATNAATATTACCAAAAAGAAAGTNATTAGGCTGTTGCCTCCATTAATCATCAAGAAAANACATATTGATGAAATAGTNAATAAATTAGAGATATTACTAAAGTAAGACNATGAGCGATAAAAATATTAGACATTTCAAATCCCTNCTAGATATCAATAAAAGTGAATTCTTACGTATCATCGAACGTTCCATAGAACTTAAAAAAGAAGCTCAATCAAATGCCATTAATGATTCTTTAAAAAATAAAACCATGGCAATGATATTTTTAAAAAATTCAACTAGAACAAGAGTTGCTTTCGAAACNGCAATGACGACTATGGGTGGTCACGCTATATTCTTGTCTTCCACATCATCACAAATAGAAAGGGGTGAAGATCTTTCAGATACAGCAAAAGTGTTATCAGGCATGGTAGANATTATTATGATTAGAACGCATGATCATGCTGAAGTAGAAGAATTAGCAGCTAATGCTTCTGTACCTGTAATTAATGGACTTACTGAAAAATGTCATCCATGTCAATTGTTAGCAGATATGCAAACCTTTTTTGAAATAAAAGGTCCTATAGAAGGTAAGAAAGTCGCCTGGGTTGGTGATGGAAATAACATGTGCAATTCATATATCAATGCATCTAAAATTTTAGATTTTCAATTAAAAATAGCAGTCCCATCAGGCTATGAACCAGATGAAAAACTCTTATCTTTAGCTAGTCAGAATGTTGAGATTTGTGATCTTCCAGGAAGGGCTGTTGAAGATTGTGATTTAGTTGCTACAGATGTCTGGGCTAGTATGGGCTCGGAATCAGAAAACGAAAAAAGGCATCATGTTTTCAAAAGCTATCAAATTAATCAACACTTGATTGAAAAAGCTAAGTCTGATGCAATATTCATGCATTGTTTGCCNGCACACAGAGGTGANGAAGTTGATGCAGAAGTNATNGATGGGAAGCAAAGCGTNGTCTGGCAACAAGCTCATAACAGATTNCATTCCAGTAAGGCCCTAATTGAATTTCTTTTAAAAAAGGNAGAATAAATNAGAAATCNTGTCTGATTCCTATCATAGTCGCTCTAATATCTTGACTAGTTTGATTGGCATTATTCTTTGAGTGTCCNGCATAGATTCTNCTACTTTTAGAAAGTTTATACTGAAGGCCTATGTTGTAACCATCTCTATCATAACCGCTNCCCGCATCAGCATCAGCTTCNGAATATGAATACTGAAGTGTTAANTGTCCAGTNTTATAGTTGATTCCAAACCAATCAACTTCACCATCATTACCTGATTGTGTAAACATTTTATTATCGAGGCCGACATCCTCATGCATATACCAAACTTTGATNTTTCTTTTGTTAGGGAGTTTCATATTATAGGTAAATGTCATTTTCTTGTTATCATCTTTTACTGAATCATCTTTGCTGGCGGCATAAACAATATCAAACCCTTTTATTAAAAANTTTTTATATTCTATTCCATAGCCATAATCTTTTTTTACATTATGGCCTCCACCACCTGTCCCTTCTCCCAGACCACGTATGTAAGCGAGTTCTAAGTTGCCAGATTTAATTCGGTAAAATGCTGATTCCCTCCAATACGAACTGTGACCCATAGATGATTGAGTAATCAAACGACTATCTCTTGCCTGAGTGATAGTGTCATGTAAAAGGTCGTGCTTAGCCATATACCTATAAGGAGACTTAAGAGAACCAAATTTAAATTCACCAAAAGGTGTCAACATGCCCAACCAACCCTGCTTCAAT
>NZWU01000013.1 GCA_002701705.1 Gammaproteobacteria bacterium | reverse complement strand
CCATTTTGACATGCTATATTTGCCAAATTATCTCCAACCAATGAACAATTCAATGAGCCGCCTCCATCAATAACCATAACGTCACCATTAACTTTTTCATTTAAAAGTTTTTTCACTAATGAGTTATCATCTAGAACTTTGACAGTTCTAATCCTTCCAAAAAATATTTGTTCTTTACCAAATAATTTAAAAATTGGCTGCGCAACTTGCACATCATTATTCTCATCACATAGATCAGCAACAGAAAATATTGTCATATTTTAGTATCTCCTTTTATTTTCATAAGTATTATTAGAGCAGGAATTGCAATTAATGAACAGAATATAAAATATATTTGCCAATCTAATATTTCTACTAAGAATCCTGAAGAACCAGAAAGAAATGTTCTCGGTATAGACATTATGGCTGTCATAAGAGCAAACTGAGTTGCAGTAAATTCTTTATTAGTCATATTTGCTATAAATGCGAGGTAAGCAGTATAACCCATTCCAGCTGCTAAATTTTCCAAGGAAATAACAATCATTAAAACACTTATGTAATTACCAACTGAGGCTAAAACTGAAAAACCCAATGTTGCAACTGCTTGGAAGATGCCAAAGATAATTAGAGATTTATATAACCCAATTCTCAATGAAATCAGGCCACCTAAAAAAGCACCAATCAATGTTGCTATTAAGCCAAAGACTTTAACTACAGTTCCAATTTCAGTTTTTGTAAATCCTATATCTAGATAAAAATTTGTACTTAAAGAATGAGCCATTGTATCGCCAACTTTATACAAGAGTACAAATAGTAAAATTAAAACTGCAGAATTGAATCCTTTCCTATCAAAAAATTCAGTAAAAGGTTTTATTATTGCATCTTTGAGAGTTTTTGGTTCAGCTGCTTGCAATGGCTCATCAGCGATAATCGTGGTGACAACACCAATAACCATAATCGAAGCCATTATCATATATACAAATTGGTACGAAATTAAGTCTGCTAATATTAAACCACCTGCACCAGCAGCCAAAGCACCAATCCTGTAGCCCAAAACATATGCCGATGCCCCTAAAGTTTGTTCTTCATCGAGTAGGGATTCTCTTCTATATGCATCAATCACTATGTCTTGAGATGCAGAAAAAAAAGTAACAAGCAGAGCTAATATAGCGACATTAATTGCACTTAAACTTGGGTTAGTCATACCAAGGCCAACTATAGAAACTATCAAAGCAATTTGACTAACTAAAAGCCAGCCCCTTCTCCTCCCAAGTGCATTTATAATATATTTATCAAAAATAGGTGCCCATAAAAATTTCAATGAGTATGGCAGTCCAACTAACGCAAACAAACCAATTGTAGATTTTGAAATACCTTCATCTGTTAACCATGCTTGTAGCAAAGTAATAGTTAAGAGTAATGGAACACCCGATACGAAGCCCATAACCAATGTAACAAGCATCTTTTTTTCAAGATAAGGGTCAATGACAACCAATAGTTTATTTATATATTTATAAATCATAATCAATAATTAAAGGTGAATGATCTGAAAATCTCTTTTCTTTATATATTTTTACTTTTAATATTATATCTTTTATATTCGGCGTAACAATATTATAGTCAATTCTCCAACCTACATTTTTCTCCCACGCCCTTCCTCTATTAGACCACCAAGTATATTGATCTGGAAGATTATTTATTTGCCTGAAGGCATCTATAAAACCAAATTTATCAACAATTTTATCCATCCAATTTCTTTCTTCGGGCAGAAAACCAGAATTTTTTTGGTTAGACCTCCAATTTTTTATATCAATTTTTTTATGAGCAATATTCCAATCACCGCAAATAATAGAGGTTTTTTTATCTTTCAGAATACTTTTTAGGTAGATTTCAAATTTTGACATGAATTTATACTTAATTTTTTGTCTTTCCTCACTAGATGATCCCGATGGAAAATAAACAGAGACAATCCTGTGTTTTTTATAGTCTAATGAAATAAACCGACCTTCTTTAAGAAAGAAATCTGAACCAAAATTATCAGTGATTTTAATGGGCTCATGTTTTGTATATATGCAAACACCACTATACCCCTTTTTTTCAGCAACAGAGGAATATCTTGCATAACCAGCGATTGAAAATAAATTAGATTCAATTTGTTTTTCTGAAGCCCTCACTTCTTGGAGGCAAATATAGTCCGCTTTTTGTCTTTTTAACCAGCTAAATAGGCCTTTTTTTTGACTCGCTCTTAATCCACAGACGTTTAATGTTAAAACTCTCATAAACTTATTTTGACTATGTTATTATAAAGGCGAAATATTTGAATTTCATTAATGAATGATTTTAAAACAAAATTTATAGATTTTACATTAGATCATGGAATATTAAGATTTGGCAGCTTTGTTTTAAAATCAGGTCGCCAAAGCCCATATTTTTTCAATACTGGCCTCTGTAATGATGGTAAATTAATACATCAACTTAGTTCATATTACTGTTCTTTAATAATAAATGAGAAATTAGACTTTGATTTTATCTTTGGCCCAGCCTATAAAGGCATACCATTATCAACATCGATTAGCGTGAATTTATATAATAAATATAAAATTATTAAACCATATTCGTTTAATAGAAAAGAAATAAAAATGCATGGGGAGGAGGGTGAATTTATTGGATATTCACCATCTGGTAAGTCATTGATAGTTGATGATGTAGTATCATCTGGTCAATCCATTATTGATTCCATAGCAATGCTAAAAAAGAATAATGCTCAGTGTAAATATGTTCTGGTTGCTTTTGACCGCATGGAAGTCGGTAAGAGTAAAAGAGCATCACTTGAATTAGAAGATAGTTATGGGATAAAATTTTTCTCAATAATTACTTTGGATGATATTGTAGATTATTTGTCTAAAAATGATTCTTTCAAAAAAGATTTTAAGTTAATGCAGGAATACATGGCGGAGTATAAGCGCTAAACTTGAGAATATATTAGTTTTAATCCAACAACCATAGTAACAATTTGATAAACTCTTTTGATGGTTTTGCTATCCTTTGATAATGCAATATGAGCGCCCATGTAACCGCCAACTAATGACCCAATAATTAACGCGGGTAAAATATACCAATATACACTGGCGTATGAAGCTAGGGTTATTGCTCCTATTGCATTATAGAATAAACCAACTATCACAAGAGTGTAAGCTATAGCATGTTTATAACTCATTCCATACCAAACAACGAGCCAAATTGTGAAAAATAAACCCGTCCCTGCAGATAAAGAACCATTAATGAAACCAATTAAGAAAATCATCCCCAGTCCTAAAATTTTTTCCGGTAAATTGAGTGATGCATTAGTATCCTTTAAACCAATTTCTCTTTGAATATAAGAATAGATAGATATCAATATTATTAATACTCCTAATGCTATTCGTGCTAAATCATCATTAACATAACCAATAAAATTTGCTCCCAGTATGACACCAGGGCCTCCAATAAACAGTGATTCAAAAAAAAATTTTCTTTCTATATTATTTTCTTTAAGAAATCTTAACGAAGCTCCCAATCCAAGCGCAACAGTTGCAATTTTATGTGAAGCTAGTGCTGTGACAAATGACAAATTAAAAAGAAGCAGTATGGCGGGTAATTGAATTATTCCAGCGCCACCACCAGAAAAGGCTGAAAATAAATTAGATATTAAGGATATTAAAAATAATGAAAAATGTTCTAACAAACTATTGTCTTCTTATCATTGTTCCAATCCCTTCATCCGTAAATAACTCGAGAAGGATTGCATGATCCACAGTCCCATCAATTATTTGGACATTTTCTACACCTGAACTTACAGCCTCTAATGCAGATTCAACTTTTGGAAGCATCCCACCGGTAATGATGTCATTTTGTATCAGCCCTTTAACTTTTTTTGCATTAATTGATTGTATTAAATTTCCTTTTTCATCAAGAATTCCGCTTGTGTCGGTCAGTATTAAATATTTGCCAGCTTGTAAAATATGGGCTATTTTTCCTGCTACGATATCAGCATTAATATTATAGGTTTCGTAATCATCTCCAATCCCTATCGGGGCAATAACAGGTATAAATGACGTTTCATCCAATAAACTAACAACTGATGGGTCTATGCTTTGGACCATGCCAGTGTACTTGTAGTCTATGTCTTTGAATTCTCCTTGACCCATCATTTTTTTAGCCCTTATTAAGCCACCATCTTTTCCAGATAGACCAACAGCCTTACCTCCATGTGAGGTAATGGCATTAACAATATCTTTATTAACTAGACCACCTAAAACCATTTCAATGACATCTATAGATTTTTTATCAGTAATTCTAATGCCATTAGCAAATTCTGAATCAATNCCAGCTTTTTTTAAATGAGTATTAATTTGTGGGCCTCCTCCATGAACTACAATCGGATGCAGGCCAACTTGTTTAAGCAGTACAACATCTTTTGCAAAATTATTTTTTAATCCTTCATCAAGAATAGTATTGCCACCTAACTTTATAACAATTTTGGTGTCTGAAAGTCTTTGTATATAAGGTAGAGCTTCAATAAGAACTTTTGCAGTATTTATACCACTTTTGTCTTTTTCTCTATAAACTATTTCTTCTTTATTTCTCATTTTTTAAAAAGGTATTTCTAATTTACCATCAACTTTTAACATAGCACTTTTCATAATAGATTGTATCTTTTCTAAAGAACCTTTGCTATCCGCTTCAAATCGTAGAACTAAACTCGATGTTGTATTTGAACATCTAATTAGTCCCCAACAATCCTCATAAATAATTTTAAGTCCATCAATATCAATAATTTCTGCGCCATCAAACTTAGCTAATTTTACAAATAAATTCATAAAAGTAAAATGATTGTTTGCATCAAATGGTATATTTATTTCAGGGGTTGTATATGATTCTGGCAATTCAAAAAGTAAATTCGAGCTTACTTTTGAGGATCCCAATATTTCTAATAACCTAAGTGATGCATAGATACCATCATCAAACCCCTTCCATTTATCAGCAAAAAATATATGTCCACTCATTTCACCCCCCAGGACCGCTTGCTCAGAAACCATCAGATTTTTTATATATGAATGACCTGTTCTTGAAAGTATTGCTTTGCCNCCATATTTTTCGATTGTATCTTTCAAGTGTTTAGTGCATTTAACATCAAAAATAATTTTCCCGCCTGGNTTTGATTCAAGGACATTTTTAGTGAAAATCATCAATTGTTGATCTGGCCATAGAATACTTCCATCATTACGAATGACAGTTACCCTGTCACCATCACCATCATAAGCGAAACCNACATCAGAGCCATTGTCTAAAACATGATTCTGTAATTGTTTTAAATTCTTTTCNTTAGATGGATCTGGAGGATGATTTGGAAAATTTCCATCTACTTCTTGGTTTATGATATTTGCCTTGATGGAGAGTGCATTAAATAGTTTTTCAACTATGACTCCAGTAATACCATTGCCACAATCAACTGAAATNTTAATGTTATTATTAATTAAAATATTTTTTTTAATANTCTCTATATAATTATNTACGATATTTTCATTTTGTGTGTATNATCCAGAGCTTGTNGGGNTATAANATTTTTTTTCCAGCATGATATCNCTTAANTCNAGAATATATTTGTCAAATAATGTNTTCCAATTAAGTACAATTTTTATTCCATTATAATCTTTGGGATTGTGACTTCCTGTAATCATAATTCCATTTGGAGTGTCAAGCTGGTGTAATGAAAAGTATAATAGTGGGGTAGGTAATCTACCAATATCTATCACATCCACACCAGTAGAAATTATTCCATCTACTAAACTTNNTTTAAGAGAATNACTAGATAATCTTCCATCCATACACACGACTACTGTCTTATTTGNNGTAGNNCTGANTTTTGTCCCTATNGCNTTTCCAAATAAAAAGNAAAANTTTTCATCTATTTCAGAAGGGTAAAGNCCCCTTATATCATAAGCTCTAAATACATGATTGTTCATAAGGCAATTTATTTTTTTCCCGAGGACCCAAAACCACTATCTCCTCTTTCAGATGATTCAAAATTTGNCAAATTTTTTAGATTCTTATTTAATATTTTTATTTTTACATCATCTAACATCTTTTTTTACTAAAGAGATATTTNTTAAATATTCATTTNTNANAAAAGAAATTATTTNTATAGCTACATTTATTTTTCTATCTTTTTTAATNTTTAATTTTTTTGTATCNGAAAAAACAATAACTTCATTATAGTCACTTTCAAACCCTAATTTTTTTTCATGATTGGCAATATTGCCAACAACCACATCTAAATTTTTTTCTTTCAACTTGTAGAGAGCATTATCATCTATGTCATTTGTTTCTGCTGCAAAACCAACTGTAAAAATATTCTTATATTTCTCAGATACTGTTTTTAAAATATCATCCCCTCTCTCGAATTCAATTTTTAAATTTCTTTTACTTTTCTTGTGTTTAGTTTTTGAGAAATTCGTTGGTCTATAATCAGCTATTGCTGCCACAGCAATGAAAATATCCTGATGTTTAATTTTCTTCATTACTTCTTCCATCATATTTTTAGATGTTTCTACATATGTTGTTTTGATTTCTGGAATAGGTTTTATTTGTACTGGACCAGAAATTAATTCCACATTTGCCCCTAGCTCTTTAGCAGCAGTTGCTATTGCATAACCCATTTTTCCAGAACTGTAATTACTCATAAATCTTACAGGNTCAATTGGTTCTCTTGTTGGTCCTGCTGTAACTAAAACATTGATACCACTCAATTCATTTTTGTTATTTTCATTTTTAATATTTTCAATTATTGTTGCTGCATCAATCATTCTTCCATAACCTGTATCACCACAAGCATGCAATCCATATCCTGGCCCCAAGATTTTAATATCTGAGTCTATAAGTTTTTTTATATTATTTTTTGTAATTTTGTTGTTCCACATATCTGGGTTCATTGCGGGTGCAAGAAAAATATCTTTTGTATAGGCTAAACAGATTGTTGATAGGAAGTCATCACCATGTCCATGTGCTAATTTATTCATAAAATTAGCTGTGCAAGGAGCAATTAAAAGTATATCAGCCCATTTAGCAAGGTCTAGATGTGTAAATTTAGTTACTAAACCATCTTTATCTTCCTCAGTAAAAACAGGGTTTGAAGACAGTGATTCTAATGTTGTTTCTGTGACAAAAGATTCTGAACTCTTTGTCATTACAATTTTAATATTACAGCCTTCTTTTTTTAATTTACTTGTAATATCTGCTGCTTTATATGCAGCTATACTGCCAGTGATTCCAAGAAGAATGTTTTTATTGAATAAAATATTCATAAGTTATTATAGTATCAAATAAAAAAGTCGCAACTTTATAATTCTTTAGATAAAAATTTAATAAGCTTTTCTAGATGTCTGCGAGTATGTTTGCTTGTGATGCTGATCCTTAATTTATCTTGATTTTTAGGAACCGTAGGATATCGTATTCCTTGTAGAAACAAACCATTTGCTAATCCTGTTCTTTGTATTTTCATCGTGTCTTCTGGATTACCAATGGTAATACTTTGAATGGGAGTGAGGGATTTATTTAGCTTTATATCAGACAACTTTGCATTTCTTATGAAAAAATTGATATTGTCATATAATCTTTCATGAAGCTCTTGATTAGTTTTTATAATTTTTAAACTTGCTCTAGTTGCCTCTACAATTGCTGGCGGTAAGGAGGTTGAATATATATATGGCTTAGATTTTTGTATTAATAACTCTATGAGATTTTTGGAACCNGCTACAAATGAACCAAAAGTACCAACTGCTTTTCCAAATGTACCTATATATGCATCTATATTTTTTTTATCTAGATTTAAATAAGAACAAATATTAGGAAGATATTTATTGTTACCAGNGCAATCCAGAACGCAAAACCCATGAGCATCATCTATAAAAAGACTAGTTTGGTTTGATTTTTTTATATTTGATATTTCTTTTAAGGGTGATATTTCTCCAGTCATACTAAAAACACTATCCGTAAAAATTATTTTATGTTTGTGATTAGCATGCTGTGTTAATTTCTTTTTTAAATCAGTTGCAGAAAGATGTTTATATCTTACTAATTTTGTAGAAGCTAATCTTGAGCTTTCAATTATTGAATTATGATTTTCTCTATCTTGAAATACAACCGTGTTTCTTTGTGAAANAGCNTTAATAAGACCAACATTTGATAGGTAACCTGAATTAGTAACCAAAGCAGACTCAAACCCAAGGTAGGAAGCAATATCTTTTTCAAGTTTTTTATGAGGTAAACTATATCCGCTTATTAAAGGGGATGATCCAGAGCCAACCCCATACTTCTCTATTGCTTTTTTAAAGGCTTTTTTTATATCTAAATTATTTGCAAGACCTAGATAGTCATTACTAGCGAATGATATATGTTTTTTTTTATTTATACTGANAGTTACATCTTGAGGGGAGTCACAAGTTAACCTTTTTCTTGAATATCCTAGCTTATTTATTTTGTTTATTTCTTCTTTTAAATCACGCACTTTTAAAATTCAAATAGAATTTATTTTTAGCTTTTTTAGCAAGTTTTGGTCATGACTGATAGGAGAATTTTTTGTCGTTAGCAATTCTTCGCCATAAAAAATTGAGTTTGCGCCAGCAAAAAAGCATAATGCCTGCATTTGATCATTCATTGAATCCCGGCCTGCAGAAAGCCTGACATAGGATTTAGGCATCGAGATTCTTGATAAAGAAATAATTTTTATAAAATCAAAACTATCTACTTTTTTATTACCAAAAAGAGGTGTCCCCTTAACCTGTACTAACATATTAATNGGAACTGACTCTGGCTGTTCTTTTAGGTTTGCTANAACATTAATCAATTTTATTCTATCATCAATATCTTCACCAAGACCCATAATACCTCCGCAACAGACTTTAATACCTGCATTTCTGACATGTGTTAAAGTGTCCAACCTATCTTGATATGAGCGTGTTGTAATTACTTTAGAGTAGTATTCTTCTGATGTGTCTAAATTATGATTATAATAATCTAACCCTGCATTTTTTAATGTTACAGCTTGATGTTTTTTAAGCATACCAAGAGTCATACATGTTTCAAGCTTTAGTTTCTTCACCTCAGTTATCATCTCAGTAATTCTTGTGAGATTTGTATCCGACAGATTTCTCCATGCAGCGCCCATACAAAACCTGCTAGCCCCTTGTTTTTTAGCTTCTTTAGCTTGTTTGATAACTTCTGATACGGGTAAGGTTTTTTCAAGTTCAATCTCTGTTTGATAACGTATACTTTGTGAACAATATTTACAATCTTCTGGGCAACCACCTGTTTTTATTGACATCAAGGTTGAAATTTGTATTTTATTTGGGTCATGGTATTTTCTATGAAATTGGTGAGATTGCCATAATAGATCATTAAATGGCTGATTATAAATTGTTTTTAACTCGTCAAATGTCCAGTTATTTCTAATGTTCAAATTATTTATCATGATTAAAGATAATTTAATAGTAGACCAAAAGTTATTATTAATCCAAAGATATTATTATTTTCAAAAGCTGCTATACACTGATAAGGTTTCCTCCCCCTTACCAAAATATTCTGATACAAGACAACTAGAGTTGAGATTAAAACAAATACATAATAAATAAGATTAAAATGATTTAGAATACCCAAGAGNATAAAGGAGAATATAACAAAAAAATGTATAAAGAGAGAATATCTTATATCATTTTCACCAAAAAATATTGCTGAGGATTTTAGCCCAAGTTTTTTATCATCGTTTTTATCAGCCATTGCATAATAAGTATCATAAACAATTGCCCAAGCAATAGTTATAAAATATAAAAGCAAACAATTTAAGTCTACCGCGCCTTTTTCTAAAATGAAAACCATTGGTATGCTTGAACCAAAAGCCAAGCCAAGGATTAATTGGGGTAGTTTGAAATATCTTTTTGAGAGAGGATAGAGAACCAAAAGTAAAAATGAAAAAATTGCAAATAAAAATATCTTTGAACCTAGCATTAAGAGTAATATAAAACAAAAGAATATAAGTAGAAAAAATATTACCAATGCTTCTTCGTTTGAAATATTTTGATTTGCAAGGACACGATTTTTGGTCCTTTCTACTTTTTTATCAATTTTTTGATCAAAGTAATCATTAATTACACAGCCAGCAGATCTTGTTGCTATTACTCCCAAAACAAATATTGAGAGATAATATAAGTTTGGAACTCCATTTGCTGAAACTAAAAATGCCCAGATAACTGGCCATAACAGAAGATAGAATCCGATCGGCTTATCTATACGCATAAGCTGGAGATAAAGATTAATTTTTTTTTGAATGTTTAGCAAATATCAAACCTATGTGCTAAGTTTATCAAAAGATATTCTTTATATAAAATGATTAGAACATATAATGGNAAAACCCCATCGNTCCATGCAAGCGCCTATATAGATGAGCAAGCAACTGTTATTGGCAATGTCACAGTTGGTGAGGATAGCGCAGTATGGCCTCAAGCCGTTGTAAGAGGTGATATTAGCAACATCGTTATNGGTCAAAGAAGTAATATTCAAGATGGAGCAATTTTACATGTGACACATCAAAGTGAATATAGCGAAGAATATCCCTTGACNATAGGAGATGATGTGACTGTGGGACATGCTGCTGTACTCCATGCTTGTTCAATCTTAGACAGGTCGCTTATTGGAATGGGTAGTGTGATACTTGATGGAGCTACCATTAATTCAGATTGTATGATAGCTGCAGGATCACTTGTTGGGCCGGGAAAAAATATTGAAAGTGGATATCTTTATGTAGGTTCGCCTGTTAAACAAATCAGAAAATTAACAGATAAAGAAAGAGATTTCTTAATATATTCTGCAAAAACCTATGTAGATTTAAAAAACGAATATAAAAAATTAAAGACCTAATCTATCGGCTATTTGTTTTGTGCTAGGCTTGAAATTATTCCAAATATCATATGATAATGCTGCTTGCTCGATGAGCATACCTAAACCATCATAGGTTTCAAGAGCACCATTGCTCTTTGACCAAGACTGAAAGNTTGTAATAGTTTTTGAATAAAATAAATCATAACTGATACTTGAAGNACTAAAAATGTTAGTAGGAAAACTTATCTTTTCATCCTTTAAGCTAACAGGTGTTGTATTTATAACAAGATCATATTTNATCNCTTCTTTGTAATTAGATATTTTAGACAAGTTTTTGTATTTATTAATTAGATTTTCAACTTTATTTTGTGTTCTGCTAAGAATATCTATTGCTTCCACATTTATTTTGCTTAGAGAATTAACAATACTTCTAGCAGAACCACCTGCACCAAAAATTAACACCTTTTTCNCAACTAAAGATATATTTTTTTTCTTTTAAATCTCTAATAAACCCCTCTCCATCTGTGTTAAAAGCTTTTATTTTATTATTTTTTAAGATCAAAGTATTCGCACAATCGCACTCTAAAGCCGATGTGTCATGATCATCAGCAAAAACAAATGCCTGTTCCTTAAAAGGTATAGTAATATTTGCACCATAACCTTTTTTAGAGAAGAAACTATTTGCATGTGTCTCAAAATGATTGACTGAATCTGGTTCAATCATTTTATATTGAATATTTATGCCTTGTTGTTTAGCAAATTCTTGATGTATTTTCGGAGACAGACTATGTTTGACAGGGATACCTATAACAGAAAATTTCTTTATTTCATCCATTTTAATGCATCCTTTGCGAAATAAGTGATAATAGCATTAGCTCCTGCTCTTTTTATAGATGTGAGAGTTTCAAGAACTATTTTCTTTTCATCAAGCCAGTTATTTTTAGACACAGCCTTGATCATGGAATATTCGCCACTTACTTGATAAGCAAATATTGGAATATTGAACTTTTCATTTATCTTACTAATTATATCTAGATATGGGAGAGCCGGNTTNACCATCACAATATCTGCTCCTTCATTGATATCCATTTCAATTTCATTGATAGCATCTTTCTTATTAGAATAATCCATTTGGTATGTATTTTTATTTGATGAACCTAAATTTTTTNCAGAGCCCACAGCATCTCTGAAAGGCCCATAAAAGTTTGATGAATATTTTGCAGAATATGAAAGAAGTATTGTATTATGATATGAATTTTTCTCTAATGCTTGACGTATTTTTTTTATTCTTCCATCCATCATATCTGATGGTGCAATAATGTCTGTACCACATTCAGCATGACTCAGGGCTTGTTTTATTAAAACTTCTATTGTTTCATCATTTAAAACTTCACCTTTTTTGGAGATAATTCCATCTTGGCCATGAGATGTATATGGATCAAGAGCAACGTCACTTATTATTGTAATATCATTAATTTTCAACCTTATTTCTGAAATGGCTTTTTGAATAAGTCCGCCAGGGTTATAAGATTCACTGCCAGTTAAATTCTTGTGTTTTTTATTAATGCATGGAAATAAGGCAATTGCCTCAAGACCAAGCTTTTTGAGTTTTTTTATTTCTACTATTGCCTTATCAACGGTATATCTATATATGTTAGGCATAGTGTTTACTTTTTCTATTTTATTTCTTCCTTCAATAAGAAATATTGGCTGTATCAAGTCATGAGGAGATAAAGAATTTTCTCTAATTAGATTCCTAAGAGATTTTGTAGCTCTCAGTCTTCGTAAGCGTGTATTTGGAAACTTTTTTTTCATTTTGGGGCTCAGTACTTTTTATTTTAAGAGAAGATGTTATATTAATCTATCTAGAATTATAAACATAGGAGATTAAATGTCTATTTGGTTTGAAGATTTTACAATTGATAACGTTAAAACTCTTAGAAATAATACATTAAACAAACATTTAGGTATTGAATTTTTAGAAATTGGGTCTGATTATATCCTTGCAAAAATGCCTGTAGATGACAGAACAAGGCAGTCTAGAGGAATGTTGCACGGTGGTGCATCATGCGTACTTGCTGAATCTTTAGGCAGTATAGCTTCGAATCTGTGTATTAACATGAGAAAGCAAAAAGCAGTTGGATTGGAGATTAATGCTAATCATCTGCGACCGGTTTTTGATGGATCTGTTATTGGGAAAGCAATGCCAGTGAATTTGGGCAAGTCTATACACGTATGGAATATTAATATTACTAATGAAGCTAGAAAGTTGAATTGTATTTCAAGACTCACAATGGCTATTGTTGATTTGAGTGAAGATGAAATTATAGAGAATACTAATCTGTTAGATAAAATTTTAACCTAAATTATTTTTTTATAAATTTTAGTAAATTTTTTTCATATTTTTCAAAAAGATTAGTCTTTTTTATGTTCCAGGAGACTTGTGGTGGCAATGACATCAAAATAGACTCAACCCTGCCTCCGGACTGCAAACCAAATAATGTTCCGCGGTCATAAATCAAATTGAATTCTACATATCTGCCTCTCCTGTACAATTGAAAACTTTTATGGGTTTTAGTAAATTTCTTTGTTTTCCTCTGCTTTACGATTGTTATATAACTGGATAAAAACGTAGAACTTACATCATTAATAAATTCAAGGTAATGAGATTTATCTTTTGTATTAAGATCATCAAAAAAGATACCACCCACTCCTCTTTTTTCATTTCTATGTTTTATAAAAAAATAATCATCACATTCTTTTTTAAATTTTTTATAGTAGTTTGCGTCGTATCTACCACATAATTCTTCGGCATTTTTATGCCATAATTTTATATCTTCTTTATATGGAAAATATGGAGTTAAATCATAACCACCACCAAACCACCAAGTATTAGATCCATTTTTATTCTTTAAAGTAAAAAAACGTACATTTAAATGAGAACATGGAACAAAAGGATTATGTGGATGTATAACTACGGATACTCCAATTGCATGAAAACTTATAATATCTTTAGAAAATTTTCCTGCGAATGCACTACCGGGCAAAACTTTTCCTTTTATGGATGAAAAATTTACTGCTCCTTGTTCAAGAATTTGTTTATCCTCAATTCTACAACTTTTTCCTCCACCGCCTGTTTTATACTTCCAATTGGTGATGATAGATTTTGAATTTGGTGAAAGATTAGAAAACCCTTTAACTAGTTTTTTATGTATCTTATTGAACGTATTTTCAATTTGATTTAACTCTTTTATATTTGTCATTTTCTTATAATTTCCCCAGTCAGCATATTTTTTATTACACTAGGTTTGTTCTCTTTACCTGTTTCTCCAACAACTAAATAATCTACTGTGTCAGAAAAAATGCTTTCTACTTCCTCAAAATTTTTTAAAGCTATAGAATTATATATATTTGCACTTGTGGAAATTATTGGTTTTCCAAATTTTCCACATAATTCCTTAACTACTGGGTGGTTAGAGACTCTCACTGCAATCAAACCATTGTCTTGACTTATTAGCCATTTTGGAAGTTTCTTGTTAGGTGGGACCAACCAAGTATTGGGACCTGGCCAAGACTTTAATACTTCATCAGTGATTTTTTGTGTATCAACAACACTTTCAAGCTGTTTGTAAGACGAAGTAATTAATATAAATTTTTTAGCTAATGGTCTATTTTTTATTTGGAATATTCTATCTACAGAATCCTTTTTGTAGGGGTCGCACCCTATACCGAAGACAGTTTCTGTTGGATATGCAATAATTTTTCCATTTTTTAGGTATTCAACTGCTCCAGCTGGATTGCCCTTATTCATGTTTTTTTGGAAGTGAATCTCCTCCTCCGTTTTCTTTTAGGAGCATTATTAATCATTTCTATACATGCTTCTTCCTCAAGTGACTGAGGCTCAATATTTTTTGGTACTTTAACATTAACTTTTCCATTAGTTACATATGGGCCATAAATACCATTAAGTACTTTTATGCCTTTTTCCTCAAATACTTTAATTTCTTTATTAGCATCTAATTCTCTTTTTTCTTTTATAAGGGTGGATGCTTCATCTTCGGTAACAGAAAATATATCAAGCCCTCTAGCTGAAACATTTGTTTTGCCACATTTGATATATGGACCAAAAGGACCAATATTGATAAGAACATCTTCTTCTTCAAAAGAACCAATTTTTTCTGGTAATTGAAATAATCTCAAAGCATCCTCAATAGTTATGTCATCAATGTTCTTTTTTTGTTCAGGCGTTAATGCTGCCCATTTAGGTTTTTCTTCATCTTCTTTGGTTCCCATTTGTATAGTGGGACCATATTTTGTGAGCCGAACACTCACCGGCCTTTTTGTTTCAGGATGCAAACCTAAATCTTTAAGCAAACGTTGTTCCGATATGTCGACTGTTTCTTGTTTATGGTCTAAGTTTGTTTTAAAAGGCTCATATGTTTGTTTTATGCATGACTCAGCATCTTGCTCACCAAGTGAAATTTTATCAAGATTCTCTTCCAGTCTTGCAGTAAATTCATAATCAACTAGGTCATTACTAAAGTGTTCCGTTAAAGTATCACAAACGACTCTTGCCAATGCAGTTGGTTGAAAATTACTTTTTTCTGGATCTATATAGTTGCTTTCCATAATTTTTGAAATGATTGTAACGTAAGTAGAAGGCCTCCCAATTCCAAGCTCTTCCAAAGCTTGGATTAAACTAGCCTGATTAAACCTAGGAGGTGGCTGTGTAAATTTTTGTTCTATTTCAATATTTTTTATTGATAATTTATCCTCAGCCTTTAGTTTCTCAAGTATTTTCTTATTAAGTTTTTCCTTAGCATCATTCTCCGATAAATCATATATTTGCTTAAACCCATTTTCTTTGATAAAGGATCCAGAATATTTAAATTCAAACTTATCCCCTAAAAATAGCTCTAAATTGACTTGTTGGTAGACTGCATCTGTCATCTGAGAAGCAACAGTTCTTTTCCAAATCAAATCATATAATTTATATTCCACATCATTTAGGAAGCTTTTTATTTTTTCGGGTTCATTATGTATAGATGTTGGGCGTATGGCCTCATGTGCTTCCTGCGCATTTTTTACTTTATTCTGATATTTTCTGACTTCATTGGATAAAAACTTTGGATGATTTTTTGATAAGTAATTATTTAATTCCTTAATAGCATCAGTTGATATATTTGTTGAGTCTGTCCGCATGTAAGTGATTAAACCAACAGTTTCTCCATCACCAAGATCAACACCCTGATATAATTTTTGTGCAATACTTGAAGTTTGTTTTACTGAGAATCCAAGCATTGTATAAGCAGTTTGTTGTAGTGAGGCTGTTGTAAATGGAGCCCTAGGCTTCATTTTTCTTTCAGATGTTTTTATAGATTTAATTGTTAATTCTTTATATTTTCCTATCTCTGATTTATTTTTTTCAGCGTCTTCAGCATTGTTAATAGTTGTTATATTATTCTTCTTTATTTTCTCGCCATTAATTGAAATTAAATCAATATCTATGCAATCTTCACCGTGACATGCATTTACTGTTGTTGTCCAAAATTCAACAGGTTTAAAGTCTGATATTTCTTTTTCTCTTTCAACAATTAATCTAAGAGCAGGGCTCTGTACTCTACCACCTCTAGCATCCCTACTAACCTTTTTCCACAAGAATTCAGAGATATCATAACCCATTAGATAGTCTAGAGTCCTTCTTGCTAAATATGCATTCCAAAGATTAATTGAAATTTCACGAGGATGTTTCATAGCATCAAGCACAGCGCTTTTAGTAATTTCATTAAATGCAACTCGATGAATGGTTTTATTCTTTAATGAATTAGATTCATTTAAAATATCATAGATATGTTTTGAAATGGCTTCTCCTTCTCTATCAGGATCAGTAGCAAAATATACATTATCAGCATCTTCTGAGAATTTTTTTATGTCTGCCAGAATGTCCTTTTTTTCTTTTGTAATTTTCCAAACAGGTTGATACCCATTCTCTACATTAATCCCCTTTCTTCCAGTAGCCACCAAATCTCTTACGTGACCAACAGATGCAACAACTTTAAAGTCATTACCCAAAAACTTTTGTATGGACTTTACCTTTGTTGGCGATTCTACAATCAATAAATTTTTCATTTCCTATATTGAATCTCTTATAAAAACTCATTTTTTTACTTTATACTATTAAAAGACTATGCTTTACAAATACTTTTTTTAAGAATATTGAAAATGGCTATACTAGAGATACTACATTACCCTAATAATCTATTGAGACAGAAAGGGCTAGACGTTGAAATTTTTGATGAATCACTAGAAATTATCATCAAAAATATGCTGGAAACAATGTATTCCGCTAAAGGTATTGGTTTAGCTGCTATACAAGTTAATATCATAAAAAATATCATCGTTATAGATATCAGCGAAAAAAGAAATGAACCTGTAGTTTTGATTAATCCTGTAATTACTAGAAAAGAAGAAAAAATTGAATTCGAAGAAGGATGTCTTTCTGTTCCTGGGTTTTATGAAAAAGTTAATAGATTTAATGTTATTGAATATGAAGCAAAAGATTTACAGGGTAAAAAATATAATGCAAAAGCAGAAGGATTATTTGCTGTTTGTATCCAGCATGAGATAGACCATCTTAATGGTAGGCTTTTTGTAGATTATCTCTCGATGGTAAAAAGAGAAAGTATTGCAAAAAAAATACAGAAGATGGATTCTGAAGGGATTAAAGTTCAAAGAAAAAAAATACCTTATTCAATCTAAATAGTTTAGGAGTTATATTGAAAATAATTTTTTTTGGAAGCCCAATATATACAACCCATATCATTGACCAGCTTAGACACCTTAAGTATGAATTGTTAGCTGTCGTTACACAAAATGAAAAAAGAGGAAAGAGAGGCAAAATATCAAAAACCCCTGTCGCTCTGTACGCTGAGAAAAATAAGTTAAAAGTATTTGCTCCCACAGAGTTAAATGATAAAAAATTTATACAAGAGATTCAAAAACTAAACCCGGATTTAATTCTAATTTTTGCTTATGGGAAAATTTTACCATTAAATTTAATTAAGATTCCTCAATATGGCTGTTTAAATATACATGCATCTATTTTACCTAAGTGGAGAGGTGCTGCCCCCATACAACATACAATATTAAGTGGAGATAATAAAACAGGAGTCACCTTCTTTAAAATAAATGAGGAATTAGATAAAGGAGACATTGTTGCAACTCATGAGTTTGAAATATCTAAAGATGATGATGCCATAAGCTTACAATTAAAACTCTCTCAATTGGCAGCACACCATCTAGAAGAAACAATCAAAAAGACTATTGATGATTCAATTTTGACCAAGCAAGATGAATCTAAGAGTAGTTATGCAAATAAAATTTTGAAAGACCAATGTATTATAGACTGGAATGAATCTGCTGAAATGATTGTACTTAAAGTAAAAGCGTTTGTTGGCTGGCCTGTAGCAGAAGCATTAATATTGGGAAGCTCAGTTAGAATATGGTCTGCCTTATCAATTGGAACTGATACTACACACAAACCTGGGAAAGTAGTTGGTCTTGATAAACATGGATTGATGATCTCTACCAAAAAAGGAATTCTGAACATACAAAAATTACAACTTCCAGGTAAAAATATTATAACAGCTAGTGATTTATCTAATTCAAATAGTTCTTTTGCGACATTAATTAAGAAAGAAATTAAATAGGAAAACATATAAATAATATATTTCCATTGGTATGATTTGGTGTAGAATGGGGTCTTGAAAATAGGACATTTCAGCAAATGAAAAAAATTACGGTCTTTGGTGGGGGAGCCGTCGGCTCATCCTTAGCAAAAATTCTCTCCGATGATGGTAATGATATTACTGTCATAGACAACATAGAAACTACGCTCAATGATTTGAAAGAGAAAATCGATATCAAAACTGTCCATGGAAATGCAGCACATCCAACAATCCAAAGATTAGCTGGCGTACAAGATTGTGATATGATAATTGCGGTTACTGCTAGCGATGAAGTTAATATGGTGTCATGTCAAATTGCAAAACAGTTATTTAATGTCCCTAGAACAGTTGCAAGACTGAGGCCCAATGAATATCTAACAGAAGAAGATGGTTTTGATAATGATTTCTTTTCCATTGATGAAGTAATTAGTCCAGGTCTTTTATTAACTGAATATATTCAAAATATTATGGCTCATCCAGGATGCTTTCAATTTTTTCAATTTTCAGGTGGTCTTGTGCAAGTAGTTGCAGTAAAGGTTCTGAGTGAAGGACCTTTAGCTAACAAAAAACTATCAGATTTTCGCATACATTTACCAAATGTAAATGTCAGAGTTGGCATTATTTTTAGAGATGGTAAACCAATATATCCTACTGGTGAAACTGTCGTTCGGACAGATGATGAAGTTTTCTTTATAGCAACGGAAGAAAATATGAGATTCATGGGTGAACTTAGAAAACCAGAAGGAAGAGCACATAATGTCATGATTGCTGGAGGAGGAAATGTTGGTTCTGCTTTGTCTAGAAATTTAGAGCCTAGTTACAGTGTTAAATTGGTTGAAAAAGATAAATCTAGGTCTAAACAAGTTGCTGAGAAACTTTCATCTACTGTTGTTCTTAATGATGATATATCTGATGAGAACTTTTTGAGAGATGAAAATATTGCTGATGTAGATTATTTTTGTGCTGTGACTAATGATGATCAAATGAATATTTTATCTTCCAAGCTCTCTAAAGAAATGGGGGCAAAAAAAACTATTGCTATAATAAATAAATCTTCTTACAGAACTTTAGTTTCAAAAGAACTTGATATAGTGGTTTCACCTGCAGATATAACAATTAGCTCTCTATTAGCATCTGTACGATCAAGTGATATTGTTAAGGTTCATTCTCTTGGAAGGGGTGATTCTGAAGTATTAGAAGTGGTAGTGCATGGAGATAAGAATACATCTAAACTAGTTGGAAAAAAGATTTCTGAACTCAATCTCCCACAAACCATTAATTTTGGAGCAATAGTGAGAAATAAGAAAGTAATTCTTACAAACGAAGATATAGAATTTGCACCTGGAGATCATGTAATTATTTTCACACTAAACAAAAAAGACATATCGGTTATTGAAAAGTTATTTCAGGTTGAAGTGGGATTTTTTTGACGAGTTATGAATTATTCTCTGATTCAAAGAATACTAGGAATAATGTTAATGTTATTTGGTTTATCATTAATAATTCCGATAATCACATCGGTGCTTTATCAAGATCAGAATATTAACATTTTCATTACTTCCTTTATAATTTTTTTATTAGCTGGTTTAATACTCTACTATCCCAACAGGGAACAAGAGAATGACATCAGAACAAAAGAAGGATTTCTAATAGTCGTATTATTTTGGGTTGTTTTGAGTATATTTGGATCTATTCCCTTCATGTTGGATAAGCAATTATCTTTATCTTTTGCAGATGCTTTATTTGAATCTGTTTCTGGTTGGACAACAACGGGAGCAACAATACTCTCTAATATTGATACACTGTCACCTTCAATATTAATTTATAGACAGATGCTGCAGTGGTTGGGAGGTATGGGCATAGTTATTTTAGCTCTTGCAATATTACCTATGTTGGGTGTTGGTGGAATGCAATTATATAAAGCTGAATCAACAGGGCCTATAAAAGATACAAAAATTTCACCGCGAATTGCAGAAACAGCACAAAATTTATGGTCTGTTTATCTCGGCCTTACTTTTCTTTGTGCTCTCTCATATTTTTTAGCAGGTATGAATTTGTTTGACGCGATAGGACATAGTTTCTCAACTATAGCAATTGGGGGTTTTTCTACACATGATAAGAGTATCGGTTTTTTTGATAATACTTCGATTGAAATTATTTGTATGATTTTTATGTTGCTATCAGCTATGAATTTCATTTTGCATTTCCTCTCTCTTAAAAGCAAAAGCATTAAAGTTTATTTTGAAGATTCAGAGCTAATGACATATTTAATGATAATCTTGTTCTTTATATTCTTGATAATGATTTATGCAACATTAGACAGTAATTTTACTAATTTACGACATGTCTTTTTCCAGACAGTTTCATTTATAACTACATCTGGTTTTACAAGCACTTCATATAATTTATGGCCATCATTTATTTTGTCTACATTACTAACAGCTAGCTTCATTGGAGCATGTGCAGGTTCTACAGGTGGAGGAATGAAAGTAATAAGAGTGATACTGCTATTTAAATTAATAAAAAGAGAATTATTAAAGATTCTTCACCCATCTGCAGAATTACCTGTAAAAATTAATGAAAAATTAATTTCAGAAGATATTTCAGCTACGGCGTGGAATTTTTTCATATTGTATTTAATTTCATATTTTGTGATTTCACTGACATTGTTAGCAACTGGAGTTGATACTACAACAGCATTTTCAGCAGTTGCATCATGCATTAATAATTTGGGACCTGCGCTTGGATCCGTTTATGGGAACTATTCCTCAATCAATGATTTTTCTAAATATCTTCTCTCTTTTACAATGTTATTGGGTAGGCTTGAAATATTTACGCTACTTATTATCATGACTCCTTATTTTTGGAAATATTAGGATACATGACAGATAAGGCTAAACCATTTTTATCAGAACATAATCCTTTGGGAATGCAAATCAATGAAGGAGAGTCCTTCTCATATAAATATTTTTTACCTCAATATTGGTTAGGATGGATAATAATATTAATCTCATTCTTTCTAACGTATTTGCCTAAAACATTTCGTAATAGCATAGGTACACTTGTGGGTTTTATTATTCATAAAACTAATAAAAAAAGGCAAAAAATTGTAGAAAAGAACCTTAGCTTATGTTTCAAAGAAAAAAAACAAAGTGAGATCAAAAAAATTACACAAGAATATTTTAAACACTTGGGTCAATCATATCTGAATATTCCTGTTTTATGGTGGAAAAATAATGATAATCTTCAAGAAATATGTTCTGTGGAGAACGTACATTATATACAAGATGAATTATCAAAAAAAAGAGCGGTTATTCTTTTTACAGCACATACTGTTACATTAGATTTTGGAGGCAGGTCTATTTCATCTTTCCCAATAATTAGTATGTATAAACCTTTTAGGAATGGCTTACTAAATTGGTTTATTGGAAAATCAAGGAGTAAAGCAACAGATAACGTAGTTGTATTCCCTAGAGAAAAATATATTTTTAAAAATATTATTAAAGCTTTAAAAAAACCAATTGTTTTTTATTATCTTGCTGATGAAGATCTTGGAGCTAAGGACTCGGTATTTGTGCCGTTTTTTGATGAACAAAAAGCAACTTTAACCTCAATCGCTAGATTATCATCAATGACCAATGCAGCTGTTATACCATGTATTAATCACTACAATTTAAAGAAAAACAAATATGAAACTTATATAGACAAACCTTTGGAAAACTTTCCTTCGGGTGATGAGAAAGTTGATGCAAGACAAGTTAATGACAGATTAGAACAGCTAATAAGTAGGGATTTGAACCAATATATGTGGAGTTTAAGGTTATTTCAAACAAGACCCAAAGGGTTGAAATATCCATATGAATAACTTCTAAAAATTTCAGAACATGAATTTATTTCCCAAAATTAATCCATATGAAAAACAGTTCTTAAAAGTAGATAACAATCATGAACTATATATAGAGCAAGTTGGCAATCCAAATGGCATACCCATTATTTTTTTACATGGTGGGCCTGGTGCAGGACTTAATGAAATTTATAGGCAATACTTTAATCCAAAAATATACCGCATAATTTTTTTTGATCAGCGTGGATCAGGGCAATCTAAGCCATATGCTTCAGTAGAAAATAATACTACACAGATGCTGGTAGAAGACATACGAAAAATTGCTAACAAATTAAATTTAAAAAAATTTATTTTGTATGGGGGTTCTTGGGGTTCTACTTTAGCACTTTTATATGCACAAGAATATCAAGAAACAATCTATTCATTGATATTAAGAGGGGTCTTTTTATGCAGAAAAAAAGATATTAATTGGTTTTATCAGAATGGTGCATCAAAAATTTTCCCTGATGAATGGATTAAATTTACCAAAGACATACCCAAAGAAGAACATGCAGATTTTTTGAAAGCATATCACACAAGAATACATAGCAATGATGGCAATGAATCAAAAAAATTCTCTAAACAGTGGGCAGAATGGGAAGGATGTTGTTCAACATTGTTACCATCAAAACAAGTTGTCAAACAGTTTTCAGATTGTGCAGTATCACTATCAAAGATTGAAACACATTACTTTAAAAATAACTGTTTTATTTATGAGAACCAAATTCTTGAAAATATAAAAAAAATAAAACATTTAAAAACTTTTATAATACATGGAAGGTATGATGTGGTGTGCCCAATAAATCAAGCCTATGATTTGCACCAAGCTCATCAAAATTCTGAATTATTTATAATTGATGATGCAGGACATTCATTATTAGAGAATGGAATCACTGCAAAAATTTTAGAAATATTTAGCGAAGCTGAAAAATTATATGATTAAGAATTTCTCATATATTTTTTTATGTCTGATAATTTTCAACTCTAATTTTGCGTTAAGTGATGTAAATCCAAATTATGAAAAAGAGAAAAATATATCTGAACAAATATTACAAAATATTTTTGATGGAGAGATTAATCAGATTACCTCTAGCTTAGGTGAGAAATTTTCAATTATCAAACAGACTTATATAAAAAATAAAAATTCTATTTTGTTATTGCATGGGAGGGGGTTAAACCCTGATGAAGAAACTGTAATTAACCCTTTGAGATTAGGATTATTTGATGTTGGTTATAATACTTATTCCATACAACTGCCTGTATTAACCAGTGGCTCTACTTACTATGACTATATCAAGATTTTTAAGTATTCAGATGAGAGAATAGAAGCAAGCATACAAAATTTAGTAGAGGATAATGAAGAAATTATAATTATTGCTCATAGTTGTGGAGTTCATATGCTGATGTCATGGATTGAGAAATATAATAATAATTCTATCAAAGCATTTATTTTGATAGGTTCTGAAGCTACAGATTTAGGTCAAAAGATTATTAGACCTTACCCGTTTCAAAAAATATCAGTACCCATCTTAGATATATATGGTGAGAATGATTATAAATTTGTTAAATCTAATGCTCATCAAAGACTTAAAAAAATCCAAAAATCATTGAATGAAAAATCTTCTCAAATTAAAATCCTTGGCTCGGATCATTACCACCATGATAATGCTGAAGAATTACTTAAAGCGGTAAAGCAATGGCTTAAAACCATATAATATGTTATAGATATCTTATGAAAAAACGGATAGCCAGTATAGAAAGAAAAACAAAAGAAACCAACATCAATGCTGAACTAAATGTTGATGGTACTGGTTCTGCTTCATTGGAAACAGGATTACCCTTTCTTGAGCATATGCTGGAACAAGTCGCGAAACATGGCATGTTGGATTTAGTTATAAAAGCTGAAGGTGATTTACAAATTGATGCCCACCACACTGTTGAAGACNTAGGGATAGTTCTAGGGCAAGTCATTGAAAAAGCATTAGGAGATAAAAAAGGCATTGTTAGATTTGGATCAGCATACATTCCTTTAGATGAAGCTCTGTCCCGAGTTGTTTTAGATTTTTCTGGCAGACCTGGNCTGGAATATAATGTAAAGTATCCGAGATCTCGTGTTGGTGAATTTGATGTTGATTTACTTCAAGAATTTTTTCAGGGTTTTGTTAACCATGCAAAAGTCACTCTTCACATTGATAACCTAAAGGGTGGAAATTCACATCATATTGCAGAAACAATTTTTAAAGGTTTTGGGAAAGCTCTCAAAATGGCAGTATCAATAGATTCTAGACAATCAAATAAAATACCTTCGACCAAAGAACTAATATAATGGCTGAGATTGCTATCATTGATTATGGAATGGGAAACCTCCATAGTGTTGCAAAAGCAGTCAATTATGTAATCGATAAAAATTCAAAAGTCAAAATAACAAGTTCGCTAAATGATATAAAGANTTCTAGTCATATTATTTTTCCTGGGCAAGGAGCCGTCTCAGAATGCATGTCAAATATATCAAAAATGTTTTCAATAGAAGAATTCAACACCCTAATAAAAAACAAACCTTTTCTCGGAATTTGTATGGGNCTACAAGTTTTAATGACATCAAGCGTGGAAAACAATGGTGTGGATTGTTTGAATTTATTTGAAGGTCAAGTATTAAGTTTGGAGAGCGTTTTACATAGTAAAAAAGATCAACTTAAAATTCCTCATATGGGATGGAATAATGTGCAAAAGAAAAATAATCATACTATATGGGATAATATTGACGATGATAGTTATTTCTATTTTGTGCATAGTTATTTTGTCGAACCAAGAAATGAGAATCTAATNTTGGCAAAAACATTTTACGGGATTGAATTTGTTTCTGCGATTTATAATGATAATGTTGTTGCAGTACAATTTCACCCAGAAAAAAGCTCTAAAACAGGATTAAAATTCCTAGAAAATTTTATCAAATGGGACGGTTGTTTATAGTTTAAAAATGAAAATATTTCCAGCGATAGATTTGAAAGATGGCCAATGTGTAAGACTAAACAAAGGCGACTATAAACAAGTCAAAAAATATTCTGATAATCCTATATTGGTTGCTGAAGAATGGATAAATCAGGGAACCCAAAAACTACATATTATTGATTTAGATGGTGCTAAATCTGGACTTCCTGTAAATCATAACTTTATTTTTGATATTAAAAAAAATTTCCCTCATCTGTATATACAAGTTGGTGGTGGGATTAGAAATTTAGAAAATATTCAAATGTATTTAGATAATGGTATTGACAGAATCATACTAGGTACAAAAGCTGTAAAGAATTTAGATTTCATATCAACTTTAAAAAAAGAAATACAAAAAAAAATAATTGTAGATATTGCAATAAAGGATGGTAAGTTAGCCATAGAAGGATGGAATCAATTATCAACACATGACACTAAAACTTTTATAAATAATCTGAAGCAATATAATATTTCAGAAATTGTATTTACTGATATTAATAGAGACGGTATGTTATCAGGTATAAACTTTNCGGTTATAGAAGATATAGTTAAATTTAGTGATATTCCTGTCATAGCATCAGGCGGTATTAGTTCTATAGATGATATAAAAAAATTAATACCTTTATCAAAATTTGGTTTATCAGGCGTTATTGTTGGAAAAGCTTTATATGAAAAAAAAATAAACCTCACTGAAGCAATAAATTTATTTGGTAGTTAATATGAGTGTTGCAAAAAGAATTATTCCTTGCTTAGACATTGACAATGGTAGAGTTGTTAAAGGGACAAAGTTCAAAAATATAAGGGACGCGGGCGATCCAGTTGAAGTTGCAAAACGCTATGACTTAGAAGGTGCCGATGAAATTGCTTTTTTGGACATCACAGCCACACATGAAAACCGTAAAACTATTATAGATGTTGTGGAGAAAGTCGCGGATGAAGTGTTCATTCCTCTAACAGTAGGAGGTGGNGTTTCATCTTTTTCAGATGTTAAAAACCTTCTTAATGCAGGTGCTGATAAGGTGACTATAAATAGTGCTGCAGTTGCCAATCCACACATAATTGACGAAATTAGTAACAAAATTGGGAATCAATGTATAGTGGCAGCAATTGATGCAAAAAAAAACGAGCAAGGAAATGGTTGGAAAGTATATACGCACGGAGGCAGAAAAGAAACTAACTTGGATGTTTATGAGTGGGCACTTGAAGTTCAAAAAAGGGGCGTNGGAGAAATTTTACTTACAAGCATGGATAGAGATGGAACAAAGGAAGGATTTGATATTGATTTATTGAAATTAATTTCTGAGGCTCTTACTATACCAGTGATTGCGTCTGGAGGGGCTGGGACTCTTGAACATCTCAAGAAAGCTGTACTAGATGGTCATTCAGATGCAATTCTTGCTGCCAGTATTTTTCATTTTTCCGTCTATTCTGTTAAAGAAGTTAAAGAATACTTGAAAAAACATGGAGTTCTAGTACGTCTCTGATAATTTATGTTAGTCTGTTAATATGAATAATGCAGTTAATAAAGATAATATTTTAGATCAATTAGACAATATTATGGCTGAAAGATTAAATTCGCCCTCTGATAAATCATATGTATCTTCATGTTTTGAAAAAGGAAATGATTTTCTAGCCAAAAAATTGCGTGAAGAAACAAATGAATTAATTGAAGCGGTTAAGTCTAAGAATACCGAACATATAATACATGAAGCAGCTGATTTATGGTTTCATAGTTTGGTAGCTTTATCTTTTAACCAAGTTTCATCAAAAGATGTCCTAAATGAATTATGTAATAGGTTTGGATTGTCAGGCCTTGATGAAAAAAAGATGCGAAAACAAAAGAGGTATGAAGATGTTTAGCGGTATTGGTCCAGGTTCAATATTATTAATACTTGTCATTGTTGTAGTACTATTTGGCACAAAGAAACTTAGGAATGTAGGTTCTGATCTTGGTGCAGCAATAAAAAGTTTTAAAAAATCTTCAAAGGAAGATAATGATGATGACAAAGTTATTGAGAATGAAACTGGAAAAAAAAGAAAATAATAAAGCTATATGTTTGATATAGGGTTTTGGGAACTTTTTTTAATACTCCTGTTGATGCTCTTTGTACTTGGCCCTGAGAGATTACCAGAAGTTGCTGGCTATATGGGAAAGTGGTTTGGAAAAATTCAAAGACATTTTTCCTCAATAAAAGATTCTATAGATCAAGAAACTGAGCCCTTAGATATTAATAAGATTATAAAAGAGCAAGACAGTCAAATGGATCGCATTAAAGATGAAATTAAAAATAGAAAAGATGATAAAGACAGTACTTCATGAGCCTACAAAAAGAAAATGATGACTCTTTAAAGTCGTATATCCCTCATTTAAAAGAATTAAGAACAAGAATATCTAAAACCCTTTTTTTTGTTCTAATAATTTTTNTTATTCTCTTTCCATTTTCTGATGAGATATACACTAAACTTGCTGCGCCTTTAATTGCAAGTTTACCAACTGGCAGCAATATGATTGCAATAGATGTGGCTTCTCCTTTTTTTATACCATTTAAACTTGTCTTAATATTATCTATTTTCATAACCATCCCATATATTCTCTATCACTTGTGGATGTTTATAGCCCCTGGCCTTTATGACCATGAAAAAAGACTTATTTTCCCAATACTTTTATCAAGCAGTATTCTATTTTATCTAGGAGCTGCCTTTGCATATTTTATTGTATTTCCATTGATTTTTGCATTCTTTGTAAGCATTGCCCCTGAAGGGATTGCNGTGATGACNGATATAGGAAGATATTTAGATTTTGTAGTTNCATTGTTTTTTGCATTTGGATTTGCCTTTGAAGTCCCTATCGTAACAATCATGCTTGTTTACACTAAAGCTACAACTAAATCCCGATTAATTAAAAAAAGACCATATGTAATTGTTGGTGCATTCACGATTGGAATGTTATTAACTCCCCCGGATATCATTTCACAAACCTTATTAGCAATTCCGATTTGGATACTATATGAGCTTGGAATATTTTTTTCAGGGTTTATAGAGTCAAAAGAATCTAATAAAAAAAAAGATGAATTAGTTGATGATTTATCTACTGTTGAAAATGATAATGAAAAGAATGATAATTGATTATGACCAANGGCCGATCGATCTGGTTTGTACGACATGCACAATCAGAATACAACAAGAAGAAATTATTTACTGGTTGGCATGACCCTAACCTGACAGNTGAAGGCATCAATAAGGCTCATGAATTAAAAAATGANTTCCAGAATATAGANTTCGATTACATTTATTCGTCACCACTAAAGAGAGCTACCCAAACCGCAAATATAATGATTGGTAAAGATTTTATTGTTGATGAAAGACTTAAAGAAAGAAGTTACGGCGATTGGTCAGGAAAAAGTAAAGATTTAATTAAAAAAGAAGTTGGCGAAGAAACTTTCTTCTTAGCTCGTAGAGGTTGGAATCTTAGTCCTCCGAATGGTGAAAGTCTTAAAAATGTCCATGACAGAGTAGATTCCTTTCTAATGGAATTACCAAAAAATGGACAAATTTTAGTTCTATCTCATGGCAATACAATACGAGCCATATCAGTTTATTTTGGAAAAAATACCACTCAAAATGTTAGTTCATATGAGATAAAAGTAGGGACACATTTATACATAGAGGACTAAATACAGAAGCCAACGATCCTTGTCAGCCTCAGTAATTATGCGGAGGAGGTAATACATAAGTATATTATAATATNTTTATATATACAATATATTTGGTTATAATAAAGCATAATGAATAATAGCCCNGGTGAATTTAATTTTGATGAAATTCTTAATAATTAGTGATTTTGGATTAAATAAGACAAAGCTCAAACTAGCGTTTATTGTTCTTATATCATTATTTTTTATAGAAACCTTAGGAGCAAATACCATGATTATTGATGATATAAACAGATCAAATTCAACATCAGAGCAAAAAGATTTTTGTGAGGAAACAACAACTCGATGGTGTTTTGTTACTGATAAAGTTATGGGCGGTGTATCAGAAGGCGAACTTGAACTAAAATCAGATAATGATCTCCCTTACTATAACATGCAGGGTAATGTCTCAACTGAAAATAATGGAGGATTCATTCAGTTTAGAACTCAAATACAAAATCATCCCAAAAACAAATTATTTGATGGAATAAGAATTAAGGTCAGAGGAAATAATGAAGAGTATGCAATCCATGTTCGCACTAAATATTTATTTTTACCTTGGCAATATTATGAAGCTACTTTTCAAGCAAATGATGATTGGAAAACTATTGAAATACCATTCAAAAATTTTAAGAAATCAAATTTTTATCAACCATCTTCAGTTTCATCTATAGATATAGAGACTATTGGTGTTGTTGCAATAGGTCGTGATTTTAAAGCAAATATAGATTTAGCTTTCATTGAACTTTACTAATTGGGTCAGGGAACTAAAGTATTTTATTTATCGCCTGCTTTTACAAAAACACCATCAACCATTTTACCCTTACGATTCTTAATATCATCATAAGCAACTGATAGNCATTCTTTTATTGTTAAATTATTTCTTACCATGATGTTAATTAAAACTACCATCATATCCCCAACATCATCACGAATATCCCTACCTTTACATAAGCTGTCAGATAATTCTCCAGCCTCTTGAATTAGTTTCATGTATTGGTCTTTATCNGTACTNCCTTCAATAAGATTTCGGTCTCTGTGCCATTGACCAATTAATTTTTCATAGTTTATTTCAGTCATCTTGTCTCTCCAATAATATTCTTGTAGACGCACACAAAAGTGCCATTTTTGGGCCCGGGAGGACTCGAACCTCCGACCAATGGATTATGAGTCCACTGCTCTAACCAGCTGAGCTACAGGCCCTAGTATTATTTTAAAAACCAAAATACTTTCTGTCTTTTTTCTTACGAATATATTTTTGATGATATTCTTCAGCAATCCAGAATGTAGTTGCTTCTTCAATTGTCGTTGTAATCTTATTTTGAAAAGNACCTTCGTTCAATATTTTCATTTTTTTTTCACTCATTATTTTTTGTGAATCATCTAGATAAAAAATTGCTGACCTATANTGAGTGCCTATATCATATCCTTGCCTATTGAGTGTAGTCGAATCATGTATATTAAAGAAAATATCCAGTAAATCCTCATAGGTAATTATTTCTGAGTCATAAAAAACCCTAACTNCTTCAGCATGATTTGTGTTGCCACGACACACATCCTCGTAAGAAGGATTTGAGATAGTACCACCAATATAACCAACTTCAGTGTCAACAACACCATCAGTATTTAAGAATGATTCTTCAACTCCCCAAAAACAACCTGCGCCGAAGATACCTATTTCTTTAGTCATTATCAAGAAAGCTTTTNAAGTTGTGTGCACGAGAAGGGTGACGTAGCTTTCTTAAAGCTTTNGCTTCAATTTGTCTTATTCTTTCTCTGGTTACATCAAATTGTTTACCGACCTCTTCAAGTGTATGATCCGTATTCATATCAATTCCAAACCTCATTCTAAGGACTTTAGCTTCTCTAGGAGTTAAGCCAGATAAAATATCTCTGGTGGATTCATTCAAACCAGTATTGATAGTCTTGTCTAGCGGTTGATCAGCATTCTCATCTTCTATAAAGTCACCCAGGTGTGAGTCTTCATCATCTCCCACAGGTGATTCCATAGATATCGGTTCTTTCGCTATTTTTAANACTCTCCGTACTTTATCTTCTGGCATATCCATATGTACAGCAAGCTCATCAGGCGATGCCTCTTTACCATTTTCTTGTAGCAATCTTCTTTGTATACGATTTAGTTTATTTATGGTTTCAATCATATGAACNGGGATTCGAATAGTACGGGCTTGATCAGCAATTGATCTAGTNATTGCTTGTCTAATCCACCAAGTGGCATANGTTGAAAATTTGTAGCCNCGTCTATATTCAAATTTATCAACNGCTTTCATCAATCCAATATTTCCTTCTTGTATCAAATCAAGAAATTGTAAGCCCCTATTCGTATATTTTTTTGCAATTGATATAACTAAACGTAGGTTTGCCTCAACCATTTCTTTCTTTGCATTTCTTTCTTTAGTTTCTCCTATCCTACGATCTTTGTTAATTCTTTTTATTTCAGCTATTGTTATGTCCTGATCATCTTCAATCTCTTTCAATTTGTTTTGATGTTTGACAACTTGATTTTTCAAAGTTACTAAATCATCATTTTTGATGCTTTTAATTTTTAATAAGTTATCTAGAAAAGATTTNCTTGTTTCATTATTTTTAAATTCCTTTAAAAAATCCTTTTTTGGTATTTTTAAATATTCATGAGAAGATAAATATATCTGTTTTTCATGCTTTGAAATTAAAGTTGTTATCTTTTCAATCCTTGATGTTAGTTTTTCTGCAAATAAAGTGGAAAATTTAAAATTAGATATTGCCTCTTTGATTTTTTCAAAAACATCTTTGTATTTTTTATTTTTTTTCTTTTTTAATTCTTGATATTCACTATACAATTCTTTTATATTNACTATTGAACTTAATACTAATTCTTTATCTGGTGAATTATCAATTAAAGAGGTTTCATCATCTGTATCTATATCACTTTCTTCTTCATTAATTTCTTCTTCTNCATTTTGTTTTTCAGTTTCTACATTTTGTTTTTCAGTTATAGGTCTGTTATTACTACTTTCTGCTAATTTATCAGTCTTAAATTCTTCATCTTTTGAGGTTTTAACATCTAAGATATAATCTGATATCAGTGATTCAATTTCTTCTGTTTGTTCAAATGTTTTAAGGAAAAAAGATACGGTTTCAGGAAATCGCTTTATTGCTTCGTAAATGAGTTTTTGGCCGGCTTCAATCTTTTTTGCAATTACTATTTCCCCTTTACGATCAAGTAATTCGACTGTTCCCATTTCTCTCATATACATCCTTACTGGGTCTGATGTTCTCCCAAACTCATCATCAAGGCTGGATAAAACTTGAACTACCTCCTCTTCATTTAATTCCTTGTCATCGTCTGCTACTTCCTCTTCCTGCAAAAGCTCAATATTTTCTGCGTCAGTAGCTTTTTCAACTACTTTAATTTTAAGATTACTAATTAATTTTTTAATCTCTTCTATTTGATCACTATCGCTTAGGTTTTGTGGCAAAATATCATTAATTTCAGAAAGAATGAGATAACCTTGCTTTTTACCCTTATCAATAAGAGTTTTTATTTCCTTTTGTTTGATTTTTGAAAAATTAGAATTGGCCATTGATTTAAAGTTGCTTAAAAGTGTTGTATTATATCATCAATATCACTGTATTAAACAAAATTATTGTTTTGTTATTTACTATAATAGGTGACCCTTTGAATATATTCAATTATTTAACATGGTAGAGTTATCAACACCAGTCTGCAATTTTGGGGAAAAAGCCCATGATTTTAACCTTAAAAGCGTTGATGGAAAGCTCTGGTCCCTAAATGACTGTAAGGGTGACAAAGGGGTTCTGGTGATGTTTTTATGCAATCATTGCCCATACGTGCAAGCAATATTGGAAAAATTAGTTGTTGAAACTGATGTTTTGGCAACAAAAGGCATTGGCTGTGTTGCAATTAATCCTAACGACTATATCTCTTTTCCTGAAGACTCATATGAAAATATGATTAAAACAGCCAAGAAACTTGGGTTTGGTTTTCCGTATTTAATTGATGAAACACAAGAGATTGCAAAAAAATATGACTCAATTTGTACTCCTGATTTTTTTGGTTACAACAAAAATCTTGAACTTCAGTATAGAGGAAGGTTTGATGATAGAGGAATGAAAACGACTTCGGGAGGTAATTCAAGTGATTTATTCAATGCTATGTTTAAAATAGCAAGAACCGGAGAAGGCCCAAAAGAACAATATTCCAGTGTAGGTTGTTCAATAAAATGGAGGAAATAGTTCCTATTGGTATAAAAATGTGAATAAAGAAGATTTATCCAACGCGATTAGATTCCTGAGTATTGATGCTGTTGAAAAAGCAAAGTCTGGTCATCCTGGCGCACCAATGGGTATGGCAGATATTGCTAATGTCTTATGGAATAATTTTCTAAAGCATAACCCTAATAACCCAAACTGGATTAATAGGGATCGTTTTGTGTTATCTAATGGACATGGTTCAATGTTGCTTTATTCTCTTCTACATTTAACTGGTTATAAATTATCAATTAAAGACATTCAAAATTTTAGACAACTTCATTCTAAGACCCCGGGACACCCAGAATCAGATATAACACCGGGCGTAGAGACAACAACAGGTCCACTTGGTCAAGGACTTGCTAATGCAGTTGGTATGGCGATTGCAGAAAAAATGTTAGCTGAAGAATTTAATAAAAAGAATCATCAGATTATTGATCACTTTACTTATGTATTTGTAGGGGATGGATGTCTGATGGAAGGTGTATCACACGAAGTATGCTCATTAGCAGGCACGTTAGGATTAAATAAATTGATTGTTATTTATGACATGAACGGCATATCAATTGATGGTGATATTAAGCTTTGGTTTACAGAAAATATTAAACAAAGATTTGAATCTTATAATTGGAATGTTATAGACCAAGTTGATGGACATAATTTTGATAAAATCACTGAAGCAATTGAAAATGCTAGGAAAGAAGGTGATAAACCAACAATCATATGTGCAAAGACAAAAATTGGTTATGGTTCACCAAATAAAGAAGGCACAGGCTCTGCTCATGGAGCGCCATTAGGTTCTGAGGAAGTAGATTTAACACGGAAAAAACTAAAATGGGAACATAAACCATTTTATATACCTAAAACCATCTATCAAGAATGGGATTATAGAAAAAAAGGTAATCAGTTAGAAAAAGAATGGAACGAAAAATATAAAAGTTACGAAAAAGAATTTCCTAAAGAATCTTCTGAATTGTTAAGAAGACTTCAAAAAAAATTACCAAAGAAGATAAATTCCGAAATTTTAAAACTAACTAATAAAAAAAATGATTCTATGGCAACAAGAAAATCATCTCAAGTTGTTCTTGAAAATATTGCCAAACATTTACCAGAGTTAGTTGGTGGGTCTGCTGATTTAAAAGATTCAAATTTGGTTTTTTGGTCAGACTCTAAAGCAATTACAAAGAAAAATTTTTCTGGAAGATATATATATTATGGAGTAAGAGAATTTGGTATGTCTGCAATTACCAACGGTATTTTTCTACATGGTGGTTTTAGACCTTATGCAAGCACATTTCTTATTTTTTCAGAATATGCCAAAAACGCGATTAGAATGTCTGCATTAATGAAATTACCAATTATCTATGTGTTCACGCATGATTCAATTGGTTTAGGTGAAGACGGGCCAACTCATCAAGCGGTAGAGCAAATTACTTCTTTAAGGCTCATACCAGGCATGTGTGTTTGGAGACCTGCAGATTTGTGTGAAACTGCTGTAGCTTGGCAAAGTGCTTTAGAAAAGAAATCTGGCCCAACATCCATTGTTCTATCACGACAAACGTTACCTGAAAGCCCCAGAACTAAAGCGGAAAAGCAATTTATTAATAAAGGTGGATATACAATATATGATAAACATAAGAATCCTGATGTTATAATGATAGCAACAGGGTCAGAATTAAACATAACTATCAATGCAGCTGAAGAATTGTCAAAAGAAAAAATAAAAGCTCGTGTTATCTCTATGCCTTGTGCAGACATCTTTCTTAAACAAGATAAAAAATATAAAGAAAAGATTTTACCAACTAATTTTGCGAATATATTGGCTGTTGAAGCTGGAGTAGGAGATTATTGGCATCAATTTATTGGTCGCAGAGGAAGTACACTAAGTATGACTAGTTTTGGATTATCTGCGCCTGGAAAAGACACAATGGATTTTTTTGGATTCACAAAAAATAATATAATCAAAGAAGTAAAAAAATTAATAAAGAAGAATAGGTAGAAAGAATGACAATAAATATAGCAATTAATGGCTTTGGTAGAATTGGTAGAAATGTATTTCGAGCTAACTATGAGCAAGGTTTTTCAAATGACATAAAAGTTGTTGCAATTAATGACCTAGGAAATGCTGATATCAATGCTCATTTACTGAAATATGACAGCTCGCATGGTAATTTTTCTAAGAAGGTTAGCATCAAAGATAATAAGATTATAATTGATAATAAAGATGAAGTTCTAGTTTTATCAGAAAAAGACCCATCTAAATTACCATGGGAAAAATTAAATATTGATGTTGTTTTAGAATGTACAGGTTTTTTTGCATCAAGATCGGGTTCAATGAAACATATTGAAGCTGGTGCAAAAAAAGTTCTAATTTCTGCTCCAGCTAAAGATGTGGATGCCACGATAGTCTATGGTGTCAATGAAGGAATACTAAATAGTTCTCACACAATTGTGTCAAATGCTTCTTGCACAACAAATTGTCTAGCAACATTAATAAAAAATATACACTCAGATTTAGGTATTGAATATGGATTAATGACTACCATACATTCATACACAAATGATCAAGTTCTAACAGATGTTTATCACACAGATTTGAGAAGAGCACGTTCAGCTACCCAATCAATGATACCAACTAAAACTGGTGCAGCAGCAGCAGTTGGACTTGTTCTTCCAGAATTAAATGGAAAATTGGATGGTTTTGCAATTCGAGTACCAACGCTTAATGTGTCACTGGTAGACTTATGTTTTACTCCCTCTAAAAAAACTACAATCGATAACATCAACAACATTTTAAAAAATGCGTCAGAAAAAGAATTGAAAGGAATTTTGGGATATACATCTGAACCTCTTGTTTCAATTGATTTTAATCATTCCGCACTTTCTGGCATATATGATGAAACTCTCACCAGAGAGATTGATGGTAAATTCTATAAAGTTTGTGCGTGGTATGATAATGAGTGGGGATTTTCAAATAGAATGTTAGATGTAGTTAAAGTTCTTGCAAAAACTTAATGCTGAAATCAATAAAAAATGTAGACATTGAAAACAAAACAGTTTTACTAAGATTGGATTTAAATGTGCCAATTCAAGACGGTAAAATTCAAAGCGATTTCAGAATTATTAAATCAGTTCCAACCATTTTACATTTACTAAAAAATAATAATAGCATTATTATTCTTTCTCATCTGGGTAGGCCAAACGAAGGAAAAATTATGCCCAGCCTCTCTCTGAAAAAGATATCTCAACACTTATCTAAAAAATTAGGTCATGAAATTGAGTTTATAGAAAATTGGATTGATGGAATAAAAATCGAAAAAAATAGAATTATAATGTGTGAAAATGTGCGATTTCAAAAGGGTGAAAGGGCTAATGATAAAATATTATCAAAAAAAATAGCTTCCCTTGGTGATATTTTTGTATTTGATGCATTTGGTGTATCTCATAGAAAAGAGGCATCAACATATGGAGTTTTGGATTATATAGATTCCTATATTGGATTACTTGTTGAAGATGAAATAAATAATGCAAACAGTATTTTAAATAGTCCACAAAAACCATTACTTACGATAATTTCTGGAGCAAAGATTTCAACTAAAATAAAAATGATTCATAAATTAATTGAAAAAAGTGATTTTATGATTTTAGGGGGAGGAGTTCTAAATACTTTTTTGAATGTGCTAGGATATGAAATTGGACAATCTCTAGCAGAAAAAGAATTTGTTAATGAGGTTAAAGAAATTATTTCAGGCACTCATTTTCACAAAATTATTCTTCCAATAGATCTTGTTTGTTCTGAATTGGATAATCCGGATCAGATTAAAAATAGATCAGTTTCTATGGTACAATCAAATGAAAGTATTTTTGATATTGGAACGCAAACTATTAATAAATATAGAACAATAATTGAATCATCGAAGACAATCTTTTGGAATGGACCACTTGGCTATATAGAAAAAACACCATTTGATAATGGAACAGTTGAGATTTTAAAAATGATTGCCTCAGCAGATAACTATTCTATTATAGGGGGCGGAGATACCGTTCCTATAGTTGAAGGACTAGGTCTGCAGAATAACATAACATGTTTATCAACGGGAGGAGGTTCTCTGTTGAAGTATATAGAAGGTGAAAGTCTACCTGTTTTGAGTAAACTAGGGGTAGTGAGCTAATGAGGAAAAAAACAAAAATTATTGCAACACTGGGGCCTTCAACAACCAGTCCAAAAATTTTAACAGAACTTATTGCTGCTGGGACTGATGTTTTTAGGCTTAACCTCTCACATGCAAAGATAGAGGATGCTAAAGGAATTATCAATAACCTAAAAGCATCATCTGCAAAACTTAAAAGACCTGTTGCAATACTAATTGATTTGCAAGGTCATAAAATCAGAATCAAGGGTTTTTCTAACAAACAATTTATAGATTTGAAAAGTAACCAAAATTTTATTCTTGATAATGCGTTAAAAGACTATGAAGGTGATGATTCCAAAGTTGGTATAACATATAAAGATTTACACAAAAACATAAAAATTAATGATGAAATACTTCTTAGTGATGGACTGATAAAACTAAAGATAAACAGAATCAAATCAAATAAAATACACACAACTGTTCTTAGAGGAGGCAGATTACTTCCTTTTCAAGGTTTAAATAAAAAAGGAGGGGGTTTATCACTTAAAGGGCTTACAAAAAAGGATATAGCTGATTTAAAGAAAGCAATTAAATTAGATATTGACTATATAGCAGTTTCATTTGTTAGAAATAAAGATGATTTAATTGCAGTAAAAAAAATAACCGATAAGAAGAATATTGGATTAATTGCAAAAATAGAAAGGAATGAGGCCTTAGAAAATATTGATTCAATTTTGGAACATTCTGATGGTATTTTGATTGCACGAGGAGATCTAGGCGTAGAAATTGGGATTGAATTATTACCTGCGGTACAAGATGAGCTTATAGGTAAGGCTATGGATCATGACAAGTTAGTAATAGTTGCTACCCAAATGATGGAATCAATGAAAACAAATAGAGTGCCCACCAGAGCAGAAGTCTTTGATGTTTCAAATGCTGCTTGTTCTGGTGTTGACGCTATAATGTTATCTGCAGAAACAGCAGTAGGGGAACATCCAATAGAAGTTGTGCAAGAGGCATGTAGAATTTGTGATATAGCAGAAAAAACAAGTACAAAAAAGATTAAAACTACCAATAGCGGTGATAGTTTCCATAAAATTGATCAAATAATTGCTATGTCTGCTGTTTATGGTGCTGATAAATCCAATGTAAAAGCTATAGCTGCACTAACTGAGACAGGTTCAACGCCTTTATGGATGTCAAGAATTCAATCTTTAATCCCAATTTATGCTATGACAGTTAATGAAAAAACAAGTAGGCGCATATGTTTATATAGAGGAGTTTATTCAATCCGTTTGGATAAAATTGAACATGACCATGCAAGAGCAAATAAACAAGTTATAAAATTAATGGAAAAACAAGGAGCTGTTAAAAAAGGCGACCTAGTAATAATTACAAAAGGCGACTTAATGGGTACTAGTGGCGGAACAAATGCTCTCAAAATTGTTAAAGTAGGGAAACTTTTAGAGGTTTAAGATAAGGAGAAGACGGTGAATAAAAAACATTTAGAATCCATTGCAAATAAAATGCTAGAAAAACCAAAAGGAATTTTAGCAATGGACGAGAGCAACCCTACCATCGCAAAAAGATTGGCCTCAATAGGTGTTGAAAATAGTGAGTCAAACCGGAGAAAGTATAGAGAACTGATTGTGACAACACCAAATTTATCAAATTTTATTAGTGGAACAATACTTTTTGATGAAACTTTCAGACAGGAGATGAGTTCAGGAGTTTTATTTATAGAGCATCTAAAAAATATTGGAATATTACCAGGAATAAAGGTTGATAAGGGGGCTAAAGATCTATCAAATCATGAGAATGAAAAAATTACTGAAGGATTAGATGGATTAAGGGAGAGGCTCGAAGAATACTCAAAATTAGGAGCAAAATTTTGTAAATGGAGAGCTGTAATTACAATTGGCAATAAAATTCCATCAAAGGCCTGTATTTTTTCAAATTGCAATGCACTCGCAAGATATGCATCACTGTGCCAAGAAAATGACTTGGTCCCAATTGTAGAGCCAGAAGTTCTTATAGATGGCGATTATACAATTGAAAAATCATATGAAGTAACAAAAGAAACTTTAGAATGCCTGTTTCATCAAATCAACATTTTTAATATCCATCTTCCAGGAACAGTTTTAAAACCAAGTATGGTTATATCTGGTAATAAAAATAACAGTAGAGCAGACTATAATCAAGTTGCAGAGATGACAATCAAGTGTTTGTCTGAATGTTTGCCACATGAACTTGCAGGAATAGCTTTTCTGTCTGGCGGTCAAACTGATGATGAATCTACAAATCACTTAAATCTAATGAATAAAAAATTTATGGAACTCCCATGGAGGGTAACATTTTCTTATGCTAGGGCAATACAACAATCAGCATTAAAAGCATGGGGTGGTATAGATAATAATATTGTCAAATCACAGGAAGTTCTGATTAATAGAGCCTCATTGTGTTCAAAAGCATCTATTGGGCAGTTATAAATAATTTTAAGAAATCATTAGATTAAATAATCTAACAAATACACTGCTATTCGATTTTACATTACTATTGTATGTTTGGAAGATAGGAATTTTTGTATAGCTTTTTATTTCTTTTAGATTATTCATGCCTCTAGGAACAACTTTCAATTTTCTATTTAGCACAATACCTATTAATTTTACCTTTCTTTTCTTAAAAGACTCAAGATTTAGCAACGTTTGATTAATTGCTCCTACTTTATCTTCAACCACAAGCAAAACACTCCCTTGAATCTTTTCAACTAAGTCTATATTAAGTCCATCCCTTGCAATTGGAGAAAACATACCGCCGGCACCTTCAATCAATAAAAAATCACTTTTTTGAAGCTTATCTATTTTCTTTAGATAATCCCTTAGAAAAACTCTTCTTTTAGCTAATATCATGGCTTTATTCGGTGATATAGGATCAACAAATCTATATGGATTAATTTCATCAAGGTCTATTGATTTGTTGATAGATAAAAAAAATTTTTGTGCATCATTAGGAATTAATTTTTTATTAATTTTTTTACAACCAGTTTCTACTGGTTTAAATGGGGTGACAGTATATCCATGACTGATAATGCATTTCAATAAGTTGTTTGCAATGTAAGTTTTCCCAACATTTGTATCACTGCCCGCAATAAAAATTTTTGTTTTTTGATTGTATTTCATCAATGTGTTAGAAGATCATATGCGAGATTATATCTATTCATTAATTCCTTTTTTATTTCTTGTGGAAATTTAATTTGATTATTTTTCCATTTGATATCAATTAAATAATTTCTTAAAAACTGCTTATCAAATGAATTATAATCAATAGTATTTGTTTTATTATCATATAACCAGAACCTAGAACAATCAGGAGTAAATAATTCGTCAATAAGTATAATATTACCATCCTCATCAATTCCAAATTCAAATTTTGTATCAGCAATTATTATTCCTTTCTTTATCGCAAAAGTATGAGCAAAATTATATAATTTAATACTGATATCTTTAATTGTTTCTGAGAGTTGATCGCCTATAAGATTTTTCATCTCATCAAAAGAAATATTTTTATCTTTGCTTCCCTTTTGTGCTTTTGTTGAGGGTGTGAAAATTGGTTCCTTAAATTTTTCAAATTGTTTGAATAAGATATTAGACTTTTTATTGTCTATCATTTTTGTTTTTTTATAAAATTCCCATGCCGATCCAGCAAGATAACCCCTAACTATTGCCTCTATTGGTACTACTTTCGTTTTTTTAACCAACATACAACGATCTCTAGATTCCTGACCTAGCTCGTTAATTTTTAGTTCTTTAATATCAACAATATGATTTTTAACGATATCTTTTGTCATGTTAAACCAGAATAGCGATAATTTATTTAATAAGACTCCTCTACCAAGAATTGTGTCATCAAATACAAAATCAAAAGCTGAAATTCGGTCAGTTGTAAAAATCAATAAATATTTTTGATTTTTAGTTTCATAAATATCTCTTACTTTTCCTTTATAACTAAGACTTATTCCAGGTATTTGTTGAAATTCATTCACTTAGTACTCTTTGTGTTATTTGATAATATCTATTCAATTTTTGAAAAATATTTTGTAAATCTGTCTTTATTGGTAGCAAACTTTGTTTCAGCTTCTAAAGCAAAACTTTTTGCTACATCAAAATTATTTTTTGAATTTCCAACTACTATTAACCCAACCATCCCTAAAATATAATGTGGCGTACATTTGTATCCATAGATACCTTCAGTGTCAAAATGAACAGATATTTCTTCATTTACTGCGCCTTCCCAACCTTTTGTATCATTTGGTAGCATTTCATTAATTGATGCAGAATTATGTCCAGGCTGAGTTGCTATCCACTTAACGCTGTCTCCTTTATTTATTTTCAAAACTGCAGGCTCAAATACCATCATTTTTCCATTTGAGGAACTTAGCATTTTAATTTGATGTTCTGCTGCATAGACGCTGTTACAAAAAACCATGCAAAAGCACAAACAATAAGTTTTAAAATTTTCCATTTATTTATTCTCCATGTATAAACCCATAAATTAATCTATACATAATATCATGAAAATAATAATATAATTAATAAGTCTTATGTCATATACTGTCCCATACAAAAGTTTATACTTGATCAGCAAAGATGAGAGATTATAAGATAGCACCTTCGATATTGTCCGCAGATTTTTCACGTCTAGGAGAAGATGTACAAAATGTTATAGAAGCGGGTGCTGATTTCATCCATTTTGATGTAATGGACAACCATTACGTCCCAAATCTTACATTTGGACCATTAGTCTGTTCTGCACTCAGAAGTTTTGGTATAGATAACATCATTGATGTGCATTTGATGATAAAGCCAGTTGACAGAATAATTCCTGAATTTGCAAAAGCAGGCGCTAATTATATTACTTTCCACCCAGAGGCAACGGATCATATTGATAGAACCATAAGTCATATTTTGGAACAGAAATGTAAGCCAGGCATAGTTTTTAATCCTGCCACACCGTTGACTTATTTAGAACATTGTATTGATAAAGTAGATATGATTTTGCTGATGTCTGTTAATCCAGGTTTTCCCGGACAGAAATTCATAGAGAGTACATACGTAAAAATAAAAAAAGTTAGGGAAATCATTGATAAGTCGGGTAGGGAAATTAGATTAGAAGTTGATGGTGGAATTAATCTAGATAACATTGAGAAAGTTGCAAGGGCAGGCGCCGATACTTTTGTAGCAGGGTCAGCAATTTTCAACTCTGAAGACTATACGGCAACCATCTCAAAGATGCGATCTATTTTGAGTAAAATTTAGCTTTCAGTCATTTGACCATCCAATGAAAGAAAAAGAATTTTTAAATTTTGTGGAGGAAGGTTACAAATTAATACCACTCAAAGAACAGATACAGCTCGGAGATATAAACCCTTTAGAGTTATATAGAACAATATCAGATAAGCCTAGGTCATATTTTTTTGAGTCACTAGAAGGTGAAAAAAAATGGAGTAGATATACCATTATAGGGTTACCTTCAGATGAACACTTGGATGTGTTTGGTAACTCAATTAATTTATATAATAAGGGGAAAAAAATTGAAACCATCAGTGCCAGCAATCCAGTAGATTGGATTGAAGAATTTCATAGTCAGTTTAAGGCACTAGAAGATAAAAACCTTCCAAATTTTCAAGGTGGCTTAGTAGGATACTTTGGTTTTGATAGCGTACAATTTATTGAACCAAAATTATCCCCACCTAAACAAGATGATTCTTTAATGACCCCAGAAATTTCTCTTATTATTTCTAAAGAAATATTAATCTTTGATAAAATAAATAGTTTAATACATATTGTTGTATATGCCGACAACACAGTTCAAAGTTTTAATGAAAAAAAGAAAACACTAAGTAATATAAAAAATACTCTAAGCAATTTTAGTTTTATAGAATCAGATTCTCCAAAAACAAATAACACTAAGAGTTCTGTAACTTATCATTATAAAAAAGATGATTTTTTATCTGCAGTAGATAGAATAAAAAAATATATAATTGATGGAGATGTCATGCAAGTTGTTTTGTCACAGAGGATGTCTATGCCTTTTGAAAAACAACCCATAGAATTCTATCAAGAACTGAGAAACATAAACCCTTCCCCATATATGTATTATCTAAATATGGGAGATTATTTTATCATAGGATCATCTCCAGAAATCCTGGTTAGGCTTGAGGATAATATAATAACTGTTAGACCAATTGCTGGCACAAGACCAAGGGGTAAAGATCAAAGGGCTGATGATGCATATGAAAAGGAATTGAGTTTAGATCCAAAAGAAAATGCTGAGCATTTAATGTTGATAGATCTTGGAAGAAATGATGTTGGGAAAGTGTCTAAAATTGGGTCAGTTAAATTAACTGAAAACATGATTATAGAAAAATATTCTCATGTTATGCATATGGTTTCAAATGTGGTTGGTGAAGTTAGGAATGATTTAAGTATGATTGATGTGTTGAGAGCAACATTCCCAGCAGGAACTGTTAGTGGAGCTCCCAAGATAAGAGCTATTGAAATAATTTATGAGCTTGAGCCACTCAAACGAGGTATATATGCTGGAGCCATTGGTTATTTGGGCTGGAATGGTAATATGGATACAGCAATTGCAATAAGAACGTGTGTGATTAAAAATAAAGTTTTAAACATACAATGTGGGGCTGGAATAGTTAATGATTCTGTTCCTGAGTTTGAATGGACAGAAACTATTAATAAGGGTAAAGCAATACTACAGGCATATATAAACATACAGGAAAAAGATGAATGATATTAATGATAGATAATTATGACTCCTTTACCTACAACGTAGTACAGTACTTTGGAGAATTAGGGGCGGAACTTACTGTTCATAGGAATGATATGATCGACATATCTGAAATTGAAAAGATAAACCCTGAAAAAATTGTAATTTCACCGGGTCCATGTACTCCAAATGAAGCAGGTGTTTCTGTTGAGGTCGTAAAAAGATTTTATAAAACAAAACCAATTCTAGGGATATGCTTAGGACATCAGAGTATAGGCCAGGCTTTTAATGGAAGAATAGTAACTGCAAATTTAATTATGCATGGGAAAACATCATCTATATATCACAATAAGAATGAGATTTTTTTAAATGTTAATAGTCCTTTTGAAGCAACAAGATATCATTCTCTGGTAGTAGAAAAAAAGACGCTACCAGAATGTCTTGAAGTAATAGCGTGGAGTGAAGATAGTCAGCATGGAGATGAAATAATGGGTATCAAACATATAGAGTTTCCAACCTATGGTTTACAGTTTCATCCAGAATCTATACTTACAAAACCTGGTCACCAATTATTAAAAAATTTTTTGGAGCTATAAAACTTGTTGACAGCATCAATAATAAATAAATTAAAAAAACAAACAAATCTTACCCAAAATGAAGCGAAATTATTTATGAGATCTGTTTTTAGTGGAGATGTAATTGAAAGAGACTTAACGGATATCTTAATTTTATTAAATCAAAAAGGTATTACCACTGATGAACTAACAGGATGCGCTGAATCAATGAGAGAAGTATCTAGAAAAGTCTCAACCAAACATAAAGTTATAGATAATTGTGGCACTGGTGGAGATGGGATTGGAACATTTAACATATCTACAACTTCTTCATTTATTGCAGCCTCTTGTGGCGCCTATATTGCTAAACATGGAAATAAGGCAATCACTAGTAGTTCTGGAAGCGCTGATGTTTTAACTCAAGCTGGAGCTAATATTCATTTGTCGCCAGAGCAAGTGTCCAGATGTATTGATGATATTAATTTAGGGTTCATGTTTGCACCATTGCATCATGAGTCTATGAAGCATGTTGCAGAATCACGAAAAAAAATTGCTCCAGAAAAGACAATTTTTAATTTACTTGGCCCACTAACAAACCCCGCTAACTCAAAAATTCAACTAATAGGAGTTTTTGCCAAAGAAAAAATACCGCTGGTAGCTGAATCTCTTAAAAATCTTGGTGTAAAAAGGGCTATGATAGTTCATTCTGAAGATGGATTAGACGAAATAAGTGTTTTTAGCGTAACTCATGTAGCTGAAATTACCAATTCAGATATTGTTCACTATACAATTAAACCAGAAGATTACGGTGTTAAGGAGGGTAATTTAAGAGACATTATTGTAAAAAATACTGAGGATAGTTTAGATATGGTCTACTCGGTACTCAATAATGAAACTGGGCCCGCATTGAATATATGTCTTATAAATGCAGCCGCACTATTATACTTGTCTGGGATAGAAAATAGCTTAGAAACAGCAATACAGACATGTAAGGCTGCTGTTAGAGATAACAAAGCTAAACAAAAATTTATGGATTTCATAAAATTCACCACAAGCATCTAGATTATGTTAGAGGAAATTATAAAAAATAAAGAAAAAGAAATATCAGCGCTAAAGCTAGATCAATCCCTAACAATTAATAGTCTTTCAAAAATGAATATACCTAAAAGGAACTTCTTGCAAAATATCAGAGACCAGATTGATAATGGAAAGACAGCAGTAATTGCGGAAATAAAGAGACATTCACCCAGCAAAGGTTACTTAAGAAAAAACTTAGATTTAAAAAAAATTTCAGAACAATATGAAAACGCTGGAGCAACATGCATATCTGTTTTAACAGATGAAAAATATTTTAAAGGCTCAAAGAAGGATTTAATTGAGGTAAAAGCATATACTTCATTACCAATACTTAGAAAGGATTTCATTATAGATGAGGTCCAAATTATAGAATCCAAATATATTGGTGCAGACTGCATACTATTGATACTTGCTGCTCTTAGTGAAGAAAAGTTTGTGGCGCTATATAATTTAAGCAATGAACTTAACCTTGATGTTCTCGTTGAGGTACATGATGAAAAAGAACTGAACATAGCTCTTAAAAATAATTGTAAATTGATTGGAATCAACAACCGTGATTTGAGGACATTTGAAGTCTCTATTCAAACTAGTATTAACTTATCTAACTCAGCTGGTGACAGGAATGTCACTTTAGTAAGTGAAAGTGGAATTGAGACTAAAGAAGATATTAAAAAACTTAAACAATCTGGCATAAAAGCTTTTTTAATTGGGGAGAAATTAATTACAGCAAAAGATCCAGAAAATGAATTACAAGAATTAACTAATTAATTTTATGAAAAAAACATTAGGCATAAGGCACATAGCGCTTAAAATAAAAAATTTTGAGCAATGTTTAAAATTTTATACTGATGTATTTGGTATGAAAATTGACTGGCAACCTGATAATAAGAATGTTTATTTAACAAATGGATTGGATAATTTAGCGCTGCATTTGAATGAAAATTTGCAGGATGATAATTCACAAAATAGACTGGACCACTTTGGGATTATGTTACAAAAAAGTGAGGATGTAGATTATTGGTACTCATACATTCAGTCTAAAAATGTTAAAATCCATAAACAAATCAATAGTCATAGAGATGGTTCTCGAAGTTTTTATTGTTGTGACCCAGATGGAAACGTAATTCAGGTAATTTGGCACCCATCATCAAAATAATATGCTTAAGAAAATTAGCAATGTAAGCAGGACCCTTATTATAAATACATTTGAGGGTTTTTATTATAAAGATTCAAACAATATCAACGATGTTAGCAAAATAATTTCAAAGTCATATAATACTCGTCGACTTCTTACTATTACAAAAAATATTGCAAAGTCTATCAAAGTGCTAGTTTTAAATGAATCAACGCATAGTTTTAACCCATTTGGTGATAGCGCTTCTCTTTTAGTGGAAGCAGATCTTAAAGATTATAATAATGGAGTCCTTCATCTTCAAGAAAGCCATATATCATTTCATACATATATTGAGGATGTGTTAGAAAATTTTTTAATAATAAGACTTGAATTACATATATGTTCATGTGCAGAAGAAAATGTTTTTTTATCGCTTCCTGAAATTTTTTCTAATCAGATAGATTTGTCAAAAAAAAAGGACTTACTTTCTCCACACTTCATAATTATAGATTATTTAAAGAGAGGATCAGCGTTTACTTCTGATAGTTCTTCTGCTCCAGATGAAACGCATAGTTTAACAAATAAAATTTCAGAAAGAGTATTTAGTAATAGCTATAGCTGTTTGAGAGAATCTAAACACTCTAATTCACAGCAATATCTCCTGAAAATGAATGAAGATTTAATTAAAAATTGTTTACAAAATTCTGATAAAAGCATACAAGATAGTTCTGTCTCAAAATTTACTAAATTTTTAAAACAAGGATACATTGACCCGCACACAACTGACTAACCGCATGATTATATAAAATCTATCTATATGTGATAACTTATTTTTTTCATAACCCTAGATAAGTTATCCATCATAAGTTTCAATGACTCTGGTAATTTGACTGATCCAATAGATTGTGCTGTCTGGAGGTGTTTATCTTCATCCTTTGCTACACTTTTTAATATTTCAATACTCCTTACATCTTTTTTAGGAAGGAGATTAATATATTCATCTAAATGTTCTTTTACCTGTTTTTCCGTTTCTTCAACAAATCCCATTTTCCAGTTTTTTTCATTAATACCAGCATATGCACCAAGTAAAAAAGACGTCGTATACCAGATAGGATTCAAGAGGCTTTGGCGACCTTTTAATTCTGCCAATCTTAAATTAAAAAGCTGCAGATGATTATGTTCTTCTTTGCACATTGAGTACAATTTTCTTTTTGTGTTCTTATCTTGAGTAAAATATGCTTGTCCCCTATACAATCCTTGAGCACAGACCTCTCCTACATGGTTAACCCTAATATTCTGTATTGATTGTTTGATTTCATCAGCATTTAGTTTCTCATGGTTTTTTGTTAGATTTTTTTTGTTAGTTTTTTCTGTATCATTCAATAATATTTCAAAACCAAATTCAATTTCAGCAATCAGAGAATCAAAAGCAGTAATTTTTTTATTCATATATCATATTCTAACTAATAACCATGATAAATTGAAAAATAAGTTTCAATAAAATTCTTGTATAGGAGATATGATTTGAGTAAAATCACAAATACTACAAAACCAGAAAAAAATGAATACTAAAGAATGGTACATAATTGATGCAAAAAAAGCTGTTTTAGGACGATTAGCTTCTAAGGTAGCTTCTGTATTGCGTGGAAAACATAAACCAACATATCTCCCATATGTTGATAATGGTGATTTTATAATAGTAGTGAATGCTGGAAAAGTGAAAGTCACAGGCAATAAAATGAATGATAAAAAATATCATAAACATACTGGTTATATAGGAAATTTAAAAACTTCGACTTTAGGCGATATGTTAAAAAAGAATCCATCATTTGTTATAAAAAATGCGGTTGAAGGCATGTTGCCTAAAAACTCATTAGGTCGCGATATGATTAAGAAACTAAAAATTTTTGAAAATGAAGACCACTCACACCAGGCGCAAAAGCCAAAAATTTTAGAAATATAATATGCATAAATCATACGGAACAGGTCGACGAAAAACATCAAACGCTAGAGTTTATCTTAAAGAAGGGACTGGTGAAATAACAATCAACTCTAAAAACCTTGATGACTTTGTTTCATCAGAAACTTTAAAATCTTTTGTTTTAGCTCCATTGGAAAAAACTAAAATGGAAAAAAAAGTTGATTTGAAAATCAGTGTTTGTGGTGGAGGACCAAGCGGACAAGTAGGAGCAATTGTTCATGGCGTCAGCAGAGCATTAGTTAAATATCAAAATGATTTATTGCCAATTCTAAGAAGAGAAGGTTTTGTTACAAGAGATGACCGCAAAGTAGAAAGAAAGAAAGTGGGATTAAGAAAAGCACGTAAGGCAACTCAATATTCTAAACGTTAATTTTCTATTACATCAACTCCATTACTATTACTGACTAATAGTCTATCAGCAGGCCTCAATGCAAAAATGCCATTAGTTATGACACCAGGCAAATTATTAATACTTTGTTCCATTTTTATTGGTTCTAAAATTTCTAAATTGTGAACATCTAAAATAACATTACCATTATCAGTATTAAAATTTTCTCTCAATACTGGCCTACCACCAATTTTTACGAGCTCAAGAGCAACTAAACTTTGGCTAATCTGAAGTACTTCAACAGGTAAAGGAAAATTACCTAATTTATCTACTAATTTTGAATCATCAATAACACATATGAATTCATCACTTGCTTGAGCTAAAATCTTTTCTCTTGTTAATGCACCACCACCACCTTTTATCAGCTGTCTATGCATATTGGACTCATCTGCTCCATCAATATATAGAGGTAGCCTTCCAACTTCATTGAGTTCAAGAATTCGTATATTTTTTTCTATTAATAATTTTGTTGTATTTTCAGAGCTTGAAACAACCCCATCAATCTTAGATTTTACCTTATCCATAAGGCTTATTAGGTGGTTAATGGTACTCCCTGTGCCAATTCCAATCACCTGTCCAGATTGTATATACTCAAGAGAAGCTTCTGCTACTTTCTGTTTTTTTTCCTCTTGATTCATGAATATGAGAAATTTACTTAGTTTTGTATTAATATATTTTTTATTATACATTAAATAAAGTACAGATAATGAAAGAAAATTATAAGAATACATGTTTTAAGAAAATTGAAGAGGCGGAAGTCTATGATGTTGCTATCAAGAGTCCTTTGGAGTTCGCTAAAAACTTATCTAAACGCCTAGGAAATAAAATTTTTCTCAAACGAGAAGATCTCCAACCTGTTTTTTCTTTTAAATTAAGAGGAGCTTACAATAAAATTTCAAAGCTTATTAAAGCAAAAAAAATAAAAAAATTAGTTGCAGCATCAGCTGGAAATCATGCCCAAGGTGTCGCCTTAGCAGCTAAAAAACTATCAATCAAAGCCTGTATTGTCATGCCAAAATCAACACCTGAAATTAAGATTGAGGCAGTTAAATCTTTGAAGGCTGAAGTCATTCTTTATGGTGACTCATATGACGATGCTTATGATTACGCATTGAAGAAATCAAAGTCCTCACAAATAGAGTTTGTTCATCCATATGATGATTTGGATGTTATCGCAGGGCAAGGGACAATTGGTATAGAAATTATAAACCAGATTGAATCTAAACCAGATTATATTTTTGTCCCAGTTGGAGGGGGTGGATTATTGGCAGGTATATCCGTCTATGTAAAAAAAGTAAGTCCCAAAACTAAAATTATTGCCGTTGAACCAGATGACTCTGATTGTTTTCATCAGGCATATACCACAAGGAAGAGGGTGAAACTGAAACACGTAGGAATATTTGCTGATGGTGTTGCTGTAAAACAAATAGGTGAAAAAACCTTTAAATTAACAAAAGATATTGTAGACGGTTCAATACTCGTATCAACAGATGAGATTTGTTCAGGAATAAAAGATTTGTATGAAGAAACACGCACAATTGCAGAACCAGCAGGAGCTTTGTCTATAGCAGGTATTAAAAAGTTTATTAAACAGAAAAAAATTAAAAATAAAAATATTGTATCAATTTTTTGCGGAGCAAATATGAATTTTGATAGGCTTAGGCATGTCTCAGAAAGATCTGATACCGGTGAATTAAATGAAATGCTAATAGGAGTTACAATTCCTGAGACTCCTGGAAGTTTCAAGAAATTTTGTTCTACTATTGGTAAACGATCTATTACGGAATTTAATTACCGATATTCTGATGCAAATAAAGCGCAAGTATTTGCAGGTATAAAATTAAATAGTGGGCTTTCTGAAAAAGAAATCGTTATGAAGGCACTAAAGAAAAGCAATTTTAAAGTTATTGATTTGACTCATAATGAAATGGCAAAACTACATATCAGGTACATGGTAGGGGGAGTATGTAATTCGATACGAAATGAAAAAATTTTTCGATTTATTTTTCCAGAAAAACCAGGTGCTTTACACACTTTTTTGAATGCTATAGGAAGTAGATGGAATATCAGCCTTTTTCACTATAGAAATCATGGAGCAGCATTTGGAAGGGTGCTTGTTGGGCTTCAAATTAGTAATAAAGAAAAACCTGCTCTTTTACGTCATTTAAACAGTCTCAATTATGAGTTTTCTGAAGAAAGTAATAATAACGCATACAGATTATTTTTAAGCTAAAAAAGGCCCTGTTAAGGGCCTTTTAAAGAAGTCTTTTATGACTTAGTTAGTCGCAAACAAGTTATCTTTTTCTTCTTCTTGTCTTACGTCTAGCTTTTTTCTTTGCTACTTTCTTTTTAGCTTTTCTCCTAGATTTTTTTCTAGTAGCTTTCTTCTTAGAAGCTTTTCTCCTAGATTTTTTTCTAGTAGCTTTCTTCTTAGAAGCTTTCTTCCTTCTAGCTTTCTTACGAGTAGTTGTCACTTTTTTCTTTCTTCTAGATGTTTTTCTCCTAGTTTTTTTAGAAGCTTTTTTTCTAGAAGCTTTTTTTCTAGTTGCTTTCCTCTTTTTAGCAACTTTAGCTTTTTTCTTTGCTACCATACTGTGACCTCCGCAGTCGTTGGTGGTTTTTTTAAGTTTATGAACATAACAATAAAAAAACAAGTTCTTTTTTACACTTTTTTATATGTTTTTAAAATATTTTTAACTTTATTTAACTTTTTTTATCTTTTTAAAGTTTTTTTTATGTTTTTTTATAAATTTACACCTAAAAAAAGTAAAAAAATTGTTTTTTCTTAATAATTATTCAATATTTAGAATAAATTTCCATTCTTTTGAACTAATTTCTGTAATAGATAATCTATTGCCCTTTTGTACTACTTTCATTTTAGATAATTGTGAATGAGATTTTAGTTCTTTCAATGTAATTGNTGTTTTGAGCTTTCTGACATATTTAACATCNACCATAAACCANGTAGGATTATNNCTTTTGCTCTTNGGATCATAATATTTTTTTTTCTTATCAAATGCGGTATGGTCAGGGTAACATTCTTTATGAATTTTCATGACACCATAGATTCCTGGCACCTCGCAATTTGAGTGATAGAAAAAAGCTAAGTCATTTTTTTTCATATCATCTCTTATCATATTCCGAACTTGGTAATTTCTTATACCATCCCAGGGTTCAGTTTTNTCTTTTTTTAAATTATCGATACTATAATCATCAGGTTCATTCTTCATTAGCCAATATTTCATTCAAAATTCTCTCCTGCATCTATATAATTTTGAAGCTCACTAATTTCTTCTGACACATAATCGAATTCTTTTAGTTTATTTTCTTGTTTTAAAAATTCACTTACTATATTCAAACCTGTCAAAACAGCAATTTTATCTTTTGAGAGGTTTGAGGAATCTTCTTTNATTTTTTTCATTTTTTCATCTAGNTAAACAGCTGATTGTTTAAGTAACCCAACTTCNTCAGGNGCACATTTAATCTTATATTCTTCATCAAGTACTTCTACTATTACNTCTTCATNTTCCATATCAGCTTACCTCCATATTTTTTATTCTATTTAGTATAGATTGTATCTCTGTTTTAGCTAATTCATNTTTTTTAACTAAATCAGCTTTTTCAGAAACAAGGCTTTCTTGTTGTTTTTTCAANAGGGNATTTTCCATTTCTACCTTATCCATATTCTTTTTTATGTTTTCTATGGATAATTTTAGACTTTGTAGTTGTTCATTTATTTTAGACATAATAATAATATAAAATTCATCAAGTTGTTGGTCAACTATAATATATTTATAATGTTTAATATATATTGTTTTTTGCCAATAGTGATGGTAATACTCTATTATGATAATTATGAAACTTACTCAAGATATGTATTTTCTTAATTATTTGACCATATTAAAAAGGTGAATATAAGTTAGTAATGAAAAATATAATATACCAAAAAAGAAGAAAAAAGCTGTTTGGATTAATGGAGAAAGAATCCATTGCTATTATAGAATCAGCCAGTGAAAAAATCAGGAATAACGATATTTTTTATGGCTATAGACAATGCAGCAATTTTTTTTATTTAACTGGTCATAATGAACCAGATGCAGTATTGATTATGAGCAAAAAAAATGGGAAAAACCTTTCTTATTTTTTTACGAAAGAACCTACAAAGTTACAAGAAATTTGGACTGGGGCTATTGATAGTGCAGCAAAATTGAAAAAAAAATTATTGGTTAACGAATGTGAATATCATTCAAAAATTAAAGACAAACTATATGACTTAATTCAAGATACTGANACTCTTTATCATTCACTAACTTCGAACTCCAAGCTGAATTCGTTAGTTAATAAAATCATCAAATCCTTGGAAAGAAAATATCGTCAAGGACTTAATTCTCCTTCAAAAACCATTTCTCTTAACAAGGCAATTCATCAAATGAGGCTAATAAAATCCAGCGANGAGATCAGCCATATTAAAAAAGCATGCTCTATATCTGTAAATGCACACAAAAGACTTATGAAAAGCTGTTCTCCGGGTAAAACAGAATATCAGATAGGTGCTGAACTCATTCATGAATTTCATAGTTCTAATGCAAAGGAAGCTTATCCAATGATTGTAGCGTCAGGGAAAAATGCCTGTATTCTTCACTACACCAAAAATAATTCTAAGCTAAAAAATGGTCATTTGTTATTAACTGATGCAGCAGCTGAATATGAAAACTATGCTTCGGATATAACGAGAACTATACCNATNAATGGTAAATTTACAAAAGCACAAAAAATAGTTTATGAAATTGTCCTTAATGCTCAAAAAAAAGCAATAAAAAAATGTATAGTTGGAAACTATTGGTCTGATATCCATAGGGAAGCTGTTAAAGCAATAACAAGAGGTTTAATTGATATTGGTATTATTAAGGATAATTTAAAAAATGCACTCAATAAAAGAAAGCATGAAAAATTCTACATGCATTCTACAGGACATTGGTTAGGATTAGATGTACATGATCCTTGNGAATATCCAGATGGTAAAAGAGCACTAAAATTAAGGTCTGGGATGGTATTTACTGTAGAACCAGGAATATACATCAAAGCAGAAAAATCTATACCATCTATGTTTCATGATATAGGCATAAGGATAGAAGATGATATTTTAATATCTAAGCAAGGCCCAACTGTACTTACTTCATCCTTACCAAAAGAAATTGATGATATTGAAAAAATAATGAGAAAAAATGGCTAGAGAAAATTTCAAATATGATTTTACTGTAATTGGTGGTGGTTTAATAGGAAGTTTAGTTTCGATTCTATTAGCTAAGGAGGGTTTTAAATGTTGTTTGATAGAGCGCAATTCTTTTAAAGAAAAGAAAAGCTTGAAAAGCTTTAATCCACTATCTCTTAATTACAGAACTATTTTNATTTTGAAAAAATTTGGCCTTTGGGATAAAACATCTATTATTGCATCTCCTATTAGAAATTTGGTTATGAAATGTTTTAATAGTTTAAATAGATTAAAATTTCTATCCACAGATATAAATTTAGAGTACTTAGGATATGTTGTTGATAAATTCTCATTACATCAATATTTTATTGATATTGCAAAAAACCAAAAAAAATTAGATATTTTTGATGAATCAACAATTTCAAAACTTAACAAGAAATCTATTCAAAATAATTACAATCTACAGATCTCTTCTTCAACATCAACAAATATCAAGAATATAGAATCTGAATTTGTGATTTTATCTGATGGGCAACCATCTTCATTAGGTGAAAAATTAAAATTTAGAACTATTTATAAGGATCATAATCAGACCTCATTTATGATTGATTGTGTAGCTAATTTTGAAACAGGTGTTGCTGTTCAATTATTTAATGAAGATGGGATATTTGCATTGGTGCCATATTCCGAAGATAAAACTAGCCTTATATTAACTTTGAATAAAAATAAAAAAGATAATTATATAGATAGAGAAAATAATCTAAACTTAAAAAAGATTGAGACAATTTTTGGTAGCTACCTAAAAAATATAACCAATGGAAAAATTATTAATTCATATGAATTGAAAACAGCAAGAACTGAGGAAATAATTAAGGAAAATATTATGNTGCTGGGNAATACCTCGCAACTTCTTCANCCTGTTGGTGCNCAGGGATTTAATCTAGGAATAAAAAATATTGAGACAATCATTGACCATCTTGCGGATACCAGCAAACTAGCTAAACAAAATATCTCGAATAATATGCATTATATAGCTGAAAAGATTATTGTAGATCGGGAAGATATTTGTCAAATGACAGATATTGCAACCAATCTTTTTGCAAANCCTAAGTCTACTTCCAGAATTACAAGTTCTTTATTAATTAGTTTGTTAAAAATTTCTAACAAAACAAAAAAATCATTTTTAAAAAGAATATTAGGTTTGAATGACTGTTCTTATCTAACAATCAAAGGTTAATTTATGAAAAAGATTGTGATAGTAGGAGGAGGAATAATAGGATTATTATCTGCATTGGTTAGTGCTAAGCATAATCATAAGGTTATTATCCTTAATGAGAGAAAAACGCCTCCAAAAATACCTTATTTAGAAAGATACTTCGCAATCAATTTACTCTCCAAGCATGTTTTAATGAACCTTGGGATATGGAATGGTATCAGTCAGAAATGTATAAATCCGTTTAATAAAATTATTGCATGGGATTCTGTAGCTAAAAGTGTTGTAACATTCAATTCCCAGTCAATTTCATATGATTATCTTGGTTATGTGATAAAAGAGTCAGAAATGATAAAATCATTATTGGATGTAATAAAGCAAAAGCAGAATATTATTTATAAAAAAAATGTGATTTTAAATGATATTCAAGACAAACCAAATAACTATTCAATTACATATAACAATGAGAAACTTAATTTTGATCTTTTAATTGCTGCCGATGGAAAATCATCTAAAGTTGTAAAAATTTTGAAACTAGATAACAATCTGAGGAGTTATAATCAAGATGCACTAGTGATGAATGTCAAATTTGCTTATAGAGATGCAGAAAAAATTTCTTATCAAAGATTTAATAATGGTGATGTGCAGGGACTACTGCCGATTGGCGATAACACCTACAATCTAATTTGGTCAACCAGCCACTCTAATAGTGAAAAATTAATTAAATTACATAAAAAAGATCTAATAAAAATATTAAACCAGGATTTATCTAGTTATATTAGCGAAGTATCTTCAGTCTCAAAAATATCAAAATTTCCACTAACACACTCCCACTTAAAATCAAATGTTATAGGCAATATTATATTCATTGGCGATGCTGCTCATACGATACACCCTCTAGCTGGACTGGGTTTAAATATGGGTATACAAGATGTTTTTGTGTTAGACATATCTCTGGAAAAATCCTCAGAATCTCCAAATCATATGGATTCCAATTTCTTGAGATATTATGGAGAACTATGCAATACTCAAAATACAAAAATTATGAATACAATTAATTTCCTAAAGAAATTTTATGAAACAACTTTTATACCATCTGTTATAAAAAAATCTTTGGTAGGAATATTTAACGATAACGCATTATTAAAATCGAGAATAATCCAAGAGGCTACTGGCATATATACTTTGAGAAATTTATCAAGTAGAAATTATTATCAAACCCATTATTAGAATAGAAAAACTAAAAATTAATTTTAGTAAATAGGAATTTGTAGAATATGTTACAGATGCCCCTAAATAAGAAAAAAATAAACTTGTTAATGAAACTACCAGGAAACTCTCAATGTGAATAAAACCCGTCATGCTCTGTTTCAATAATTCAAGGTTTAGATTAATTAAAAGTGACGTAATAACACCTAATAATGCAATAGGTATACCACATGCGGCTGCAGTCGCTATACTCTCCTTAATTGACTTCCCATGAGATCTGAAGTAAGGAGTAGTTATAGTCCCACCACCTATTCCTAGTATTGAACTAAAGATACCAGTGAAAAAAGAAAATAATCTAAGAAACTTAAATTCTTGTTTAATCATTACTTTTTCTTTATCCGAGAAAAAAATGTATAGAGCAACTATTATTAGAAACAATCCATAAAAGGATTTTAAATTGTTATTAGATAAGTAACTTATGAATATGATCCCACCAATAGAACCAGCAGATAGTCCCAAAGACATTTTTCTAAATATACCCCAATCAATAAGTCTATTTTTGTTGTGTTTGTAAGTGGATGACAGACTAGAAACAACAATACAAGCTAGTGAAGTACATATTGCGCTTTGCATTACATGTGAAGTATGAATATCATATTGATTGAAAATGAAAAACAAAAAAGGCACAAAGATTATGCCACCACCAAGCCCAAGTAGTCCTCCGAAAAACCCCCCTAGCGCTCCCGTAAAAAAATATAACAAATATAAGTTCATGATTATATTATATTAAAATGGATAGAATTATAGTTCCAATATTCAATAATTATGGCATACTATATGAAATTAAAATTATACAACAAAAATTTACTAATTTTTATATAAAAGGAAAATCAAATGTCAGGATATCACTTTTTATTTGTTCCAGGACCATCAAATGTTCCTGCAGCAGTACAACAAGCAATACATTGCCCTATGGAGGATCATAGGAATCCAACTATACCAGATTTAATTACACCTTTACTTGATGATTTAAAAAAAGTTTTATTAACTAAAAAAGGGAAGGTAGTTTTTTTCCCTTCATCTGGTACGGGCTGTTGGGAAGCTGCTCTACAAAGTACTTTAAATATTGGAGACACTGTTTTAGGAGCTAGTTTTGGACAATTTAGTATGCTCTGGTTAGATATGTGCGAGAGACTTCAATTCAAAACTATTGTTATGGATGAGGAATGGGGAACTGGAGCGAATTTAGAAAATTACCACAAACATCTCTCTGAAGACAAAAATCATAAAATAAAAGCTGTATTAGTTTGTCAAAATGAAACAGCAACAGGTGTAAAAAGTGATGTAAAAGCCGTTAGAAAAATCCTTGATGATCTTAACCACCCTGCTTTACTAATGGTGGATGGGGTAAGCTCTGTTGCTAGTTATGAATTTAGAATGGATGATTGGGGTGTTGATTGTGTTGTAAGTGGTTCACAAAAAGGATTTATGATGCCAGCGGGACTCGGAATCTTAGGTCTTAGTGAAAAAGCAATAGAAGCTATGAAAACATCAAATTACCCTACTTGTTATTTTGATGTAGCTGACATGATAGAAAAAACAGATGGTGGGTTTTTGCCATATACACCTCCGGTGAATTTATTGCGTGGTTTTCGCGTAGCTCTAGACTTAATTTTTGAAGAAGGCTTGGAGAATATTTGGAAAAGACATTTCCGATTAGCTGAAGGAACAAGAAAGGCTATTGTAGATGGATGGGGTTTGAAACTTTGTGCGAAAGAAAAAAAATGGTATTCCGATACTGTTAGCGCAATTGTTGTTCCAGAAGGAACCGATGCGGTTCCCGTAATTAGCACAGCATTCCATAAATATAATCTTGCTTTAGGAGCAGGTCTATCTAAGGTTGCAGGTAAAGTGTTTAGGATTGGTCACTTGGGTGATTTAAATGAATTAATGCTTTGTGGCGCTATATCTGGCGCAGAGATGGCTATGTTGGATAATGGAATAAAAGTAGAACCAGGAAGTGGTGTTGCAGCTGCTTCTAAGTACTGGTTAGCAAATCCAAGCGGAGGATAATCAATGTCAAAACCGGTAGCAATCGTTACTAGAAAATGGCCTATGTCATGTGAACAAAGATTAAAAGAATTGTTTGATGTGACACTAAATGAAACAGATAAACCTTTTACAACCGAAGAATTAAAACAAGCTTTACAAAACTGCGATGTTCTGATGCCAACAGTAACTGACAAAATCTCAGCTGATGTATTATCTGTCGAAAATAGAAAAGCTAATATGATTGGTAACTTTGGTGTTGGGTTTAATCATATTGATATTCAAAAAGCCAAAGAGCTTGGTATTACGGTATCAAATACACCAGCAGTTCTCACAGATTGCACAGCTGATATTGCAATGTCATTAATACTAATGGTAGCAAGGAGGGTTGGCGAAGGAGAAAGAGAATTAAGATCAAATAATTGGACAGGGTGGCGCCCAACCCACCTTTTAGGAACAAAAGTCACTGGAAAAAAACTTGGGATAATTGGTTTTGGTAGAATTGGTCAAGCCGTTGCAAAAAGAGCAAGGTTTGGTTTTGATATGGAAATATTATTTTGGGATCCATTTGATATTCCAAATGATGTTATAAATAAATTTAATGCTAATAAACTTAATACGATAGAAGACATTTGCAGGGAATCTGATTTTGTATCGGTAAATTGTCCAGCCACTGAAGAGACATTTCATCTAATGAATAAAGAACGTTTTGTTCTGATGAAAAAATCTGCATTTCTCATCAACACAGCTAGAGGTGATATTGTCGATGAAAATGCTTTAGTTGAGGCTCTTAGAAATAAAGATATAGCAGGAGCAGGCCTAGATGTTTATGAGACAGAACCAAATCTTCCAGAAGAACTAAAAACATTTGAAAATGTTGTTTCATTTCCCCATTTAGGAAGTGCATCAATAGAAACAAGAATAGCAATGGGAAATACTGCTATAGATAACAGTCTTGCTTTTTTTGAGAAGAGAGATTTGCCTAATAAAGTTGTTTAATCAACCCACTACATCATATGTCACTCCATGAAGATGTAAATAAAATATATAGGAACACTCTTGAAAAACTCAAACCGAGTGACGTAATCAACCGTTATATAAAACTCCATGAAGATTATTTTGCTAAATTCAAAAGGATATTTCCTGTAGCATTTGGCAAAGCTGCTATTCCAATGATGAANGGNTTTCCTCTTTTATCAAATACTTATAAAAAACCAATTGTAGTAACTAACACTAAAACAAGTGTTAAGAATGAAAATATTGATCTATATATTTCATCTCATCCAACACCTGATGATATTAGTGTAAAAGCTGCGAAAAAGATTATTAAATACATTGAAGATTCTAATGAGGAGGATTTGGTTTTATTTCTGATTAGTGGCGGAGGCTCTTCAATATTATCTCTACCACCTATAAATATACCTTTAAAAGATAAAATAAGATTGACAGAATTACTTCTATTATCGGGTTGTGATATTAATGAACTTAACATTGTTAGAAAACACATTTCTGATATTAAAGGTGGAAGATTAGCGCAATATGCATCTCCATCAAAAGTTTTGTCATTAATAATTTCTGATGTTATAGATAATGATATGAGCGCTATAGCAAGTGGACCTACTGTTCCTGACAATTCAACCTTTCAAGATGCAGAAAATATTATAAAAAATTATAAGTTGTCAGATAAAGTAGCTGCTTCTATCAAAAAGCACATAAAATCAGGGATTTCTAGAGAGATAGATGATACTCCTAAAACAATTAATAATGCTGAAAACTTAATTCTGTGCAGCAATGGTGATTTTAAACATGAAATAGCTTCACAAGCGCTTGCACTTGGATATAAAAGTATAGTTATTAAGGAAAATTTTATAGGCGAAGCTAGATCAGAAGCTAAGAAGCTACTCAAAATAATATTAGAAAAAAATCAAAAAAATACTCTAGATCAAAAGATTGCAATAATTTCGGGTGGAGAAACAATTGTCAATATAAAAGGCAGTGGAAAAGGAGGAAGAAATCAAGAATTTGCTCTATCTTTTCTATCTGAACACAAGAAAATCTATACAAATTCTGATTGGATATTACTTTCTGTTGGAACTGATGGGATAGACGGGCCTACTGATGCTGCAGGTGGTCTAATCAATAAAACCTCAATTAAAAATTATATTAAGAGTGGACTAAATATAGATGATTATTTAGAGAATAATGACTCCTATACATTTTTAGACAAAATTGATTCCCTTTACAAAACTGGCCCAACAGGAACCAATGTTGCAGATATTCAAATTATCTTGATAAATAATATTTAATAAATTCGCCAAAACTTTTTTGTGTGTGGTCCAAGTGTTTTCTCGTATGTGATGCTGAAATAAAACCTGCTTCATAAATAGATGGAGCAAAAAAAATTCCTTTTTGAAGCATGTATCTGTGAAAATCTATAAAAACTTTCAAATTAGATTTTTTAATATCTGTGTAGCTTCTTAATTTCTCTTTATTAGTAAAATATAGACCAAACATTCCACCTTGATAATCCGTAGATAAAGGAAAACCTTGCGCTTGCGCTTGTGCTTTCAGATTATCCAATAAATAACTAGCTTTGTTATGCAGTTCTTTAAAAAAATTTTTTCTTGATATGATTTCAAGAGTTTTTAATCCGGCTGCCATTGTAATAGGATTTCCTGAAAGTGTACCAGCTTGATAAACATTACCATCAGGAGCTAAATTATTCATAATATTTGCTNTTCCACCTAAAGCTCCAATTGGTAAACCTCCTCCAAGTACTTTACCCAAGGTTGTAATATCCGGTTTTATTTTATATAAACTCTGTGCCCCACCTAATGCGACTCTAAAACCAGTCATAACTTCATCGAATATCAAGAGAATTTTATTTCTATTACATAAATCTCTTAATTTTTGGAGGAATATTTTTTCTGCTCGGATGAAATTCATATTGCCTGCTATGGGTTCAATAATAATACAAGCAATTTTATTTTTATTTCTTTTAATAGCTTGAGTAACTTTATCGATATTGTTATATGGCAGAGATAAAGTGTCTTTTGCCAAAGACTTTGTTACCCCTAGAGAGTTTGGTTTACCAAACGTCAGGGCACCAGATCCAGCTTGAATTAAAAATGAATCACCATGCCCATGGTAACAACCATCAAATTTTATAATCATATCCTTCTTGGTATATCCTCTTGCAAGTCTCACAGCAGCCATGGTGGCTTCAGTGCCAGAATTTACCATTCTGACTTTTTCTATTGATGGAAATATTTTACATACTTTTTCAGCTAGTAAAACTTCACTCAAACATGGNGCTCCATAAGTAAGCCCCTTAGTAATTGATTTAGAAAGTGTTTTTAATATTCTTGNATCAGAATGACCTAAAATTTGAGAACCCCAGGATCCAATATAGTCGATGTATTTCTTTCCATCTATATCATAAATTAGTCCTCCTTTTGCNCTACTAACAAAGAAAGGGGAAGACTTTACTGATTTAAATGANCGTACAGGTGAGTTCACACCACCNGGTATATATTTTTTTGCTCNTTTAAATTGTATATCAGATTTTTTCATAGTTTTTCATCATATCAATAAGATGGTTAGTAGTAGATTCTACATCTGATTCATTAAAAATTCCCGTAATTATTCCAATCATATCTGGCCTATATTTGAGAACGTCGATTATATTTTTTTTATTAATACCNCCNATAACACATATGGGGATGTGAAGAGTTTTTTTTGCTAGGTGGATTAGACTGTGATCACAGTAATATATGTTTTTTTTTGTTTGGGTTGGAAATAAAGCCCCAAATGAGACATAATTAGCACCGTTATTTTCTGCCCACTTAGCTTTATCAAGTGAATTGTAGCAAGACATTCCAATAGTGAATTTTTTTCCATAGTATTTCCTTATTCCTATTAAATCTTTATCATGTCCAATATGGAGTCCACAACCATCTGCATATTTTAATAATTCAATATCATCATTAATGATTAGTTTGATACCGTATTTAATACATCGTTCATTGATTTTTGGTATAAGAGATCTTTTTCTTCCTAATGACAAATGTTTTCCTCGAAACTGAAAAATTTTTATGTTTGTTTTTAAGGCTTTTTCAACTAAATCTAGGTATGTAAAATCCGAGTCATACGTAATCGGGCTGATGGGATATATACCACTAAGAAAATTATTTTTTGACATTAAATATTTATAACAAATAAATTGGGTTTATTGAACATTTATGAGAAACTACATCTTAAAAATCAATATGAAAAAGTACCTCTGTTTAACTTGTGGNTATATATATGACGAAAGTGAGGGATGGCCTGATGACGGGATACCNCCAGGCACAAAATGGGAGGACATACCTTCAACTTGGCTATGCCCAGATTGCGGTGCCGCAAAAGATGATTTTGATATGATAGAAATTAGTGGCTGAAGTGTCTTTCTTTAAATTGCATTTTTCTAACGCTGACAAACAAACTCTTAAGATTGCCTTACCTTTAATCCTCTCAAACATAACTATACCTTTGGTNGGTCTTGTNGATAACGCCGTGATGGGGCATCTTGGTTCCCCAATATATATTGGAGCAGTAAGCATTGGTGCAATCATTATAAGTTATATTTTATTTAGTTTTGGTTTTTTTAAATCTGTAACTACAGGAATTACATCACAGTATACTGGAAGTAATAATCAGAGACTTTTATTAACAAGCCTTTACCAAATATTATTAATTTCTTCTTTTGTCTCAATCANAATTTTATTGTTTAGAGACACAATAATTTTTTACGCACTCGACATATTTAATGGGACTGATGAAGTGAAAGCAAATAGTTCTATTTATATTTCCTATCGGATATGGTCGATTCCTGCAATATTTTTAAGAGATATAATGATTGGATACTATATAGGTACACAGAAGTCAAAGACTGCAATGGCTATTAGNATTCTAATCAACCTAATTAATATTTTTCTAGATTATTACCTAGTGATTGTAATGGGATATGGGATTGAAGGTGTTGCAATAGCATCAGTTATTGCTGAATACTCAATTCTATTTTTTGTAATTTATGCACAATTCAAAGAGAAAATACTGTCACAATTTAATATTAATCTGGGAGAAATTATAGATTGGAAATCACTTAAACAAAAGATTCTCATTAACTTTGATTTTTTTATTAGGTCTCTTATTTTGATGACTTGTTTTGCATATTTTGTAAGTACAGGGGCTAGACATGGAGACATCATACTAGCTGCAAATGCAATATTATTAAATTTTTTCTTTATATTTTCCTATGGACTTGATGGTTTTGCACATGCTTCAGAGGCTCTTGTAGGCAACGCTATAGGAAAAAAAGATACAGTTTCGACAACAAAATCTATTTTTTCAACTGGGAAGTTCTCGCTGATTTTAACTCTAGTATATTTAGCTGCATTTTTAATTTTTGATGAAGCAATCATATCTCTGATTACCAATCTTGAATTAGTACAAATAGCTGCAAATCATTTTTCTTTTTGGCTTTATTTGATTTTTATTTTTGGTGGAATCGCATTTTGGTTGGATGGAGTTTTTATTGGAGCTTTAAAAAATAAACTTCTTAGAGACACTATGATAATTTCTGGCTTAATTTTCTTTTTGTTTGAAAATATGTTTGGCAATCTAGCAAATTTAGGTTTGTGGATGGCATTTTTATCTTTTTTTATTACACGAAGTTTGCTTTTAGGGGCTGTACTGATCTGGCAATTGAAAAAAAATAAATTTTTGATTAGCTAACTACTTTTTTTGTTAACATTATCAAATTAACTGTGATATATTTAATTTCATTGTATTTAGATTAAGGAGATGAGGGAATGGTATTTGGATTATTCAAGAAAAAAGAACCTATAAATTGTAAAATAAAACCAACAGGCGAAGAATTCGTTGTTCCGCCAGATACTAGCCTCATGCATGCTGCGATTGCAGCAAATATTAAATGGCCTCATTCATGTAAGGTTGGAAGTTGTGGGTCATGTAGAACTACGATTCTTGAAGGAAAAGGAGCATATCCTGCTAGCCCATGTGTTCCTGAATCTCTATTACATCCAGAAGAAATAAAAAATGGGATGGTGCTAGCATGCCAATGGTATCCAAAAACAGATATTGTTGTTGATGTTGAGATAGGGAAAGAAGGCGATAAACGTGGCATTATTTATTAAGCATAACCAAATAATTACATTTTTTAAAATACTGCCAAGGAGAAGATAATGGTATTTGGATTATTCAAGAAAAAAGAACCTATAAAATGTAAAATAAAATCAACAGGTGAAGAATTTGTTGTTCCGCCAGATATGAGTCTCATGAAAGCTGCATTTGCAGCAGGTATTAAATGGCCTCATTCATGTAAAGTAGGGAGCTGTGGATCATGCAGAACCACAATTCTTGAAGGCGAAGGAGAACACCCAACCGGGATATGTGATCCAACTTCACTATTGCATCCAGAAGAAATGAAAAATGGGATGGTGATAGCATGTCAATGGTATCCTAAAACAGATATTGTTGTTGATGTTGAAGTTGGCAAGGAAGGAGATAAGAGAGGCCCTATATAACTTAGCTTAAGTTTGATAGGGATTTTACTACAGAATCGGCAGACAATTTAGCAATTTCAGTTGCCTCCAAGTTAGAGGTATCGATAGTATCTTCAAAACTTACTAGAACAATAGTTGAAAATCTACCGAGACATTTGATACCAATATCAAAAAGTGTACTAGAATCATCTGGCGTTGCTATCTCATTATTTGAATCAAGATTTTGAGGGTATTTTTTTGGGTATCTGATAGAAACAGTTTGAATTTTTAGTCCTGACTTAGTAATAGAATTAAATAATTTGCTATGAAATTTTTTAATAGTAATGCCATCACCAATTTTCCCTTCAGGAAAGAATAATATTTTATATCCATTAGCTAAGTGTTTTTTTATGGAAGATATCATTTCATCAGATGATTCCTTGCTACCCCTTTTAATAAATAGATTGCCTGATCTTGAAGTTAAATACCCAACTATTGGCCAATTCTCAATTTCTGATTTCGCAATAAAACATACTGGTAGCAGGGAATTCAGGACAATAATATCTAAGTAACTGGCATGATTTGATATAAATGCAGAACAAACATCCTTTTTTATACCATTAATTTTTATTTTTAAACCAAATATTAACGCCAATATCTTCATCCAAAAAACTACTATGGAAAAATGCGTTTTCGTAAGTTTTAATTTATATTTTGGAAAAAATAAAAGTGTGAATAGCCCGACGATAATATGGATTATTAGAAAAGGGAACCTCAAAATAATTAATACAAGTTTCATAATTAAATATACTTATTCTTGAGAAAGCTCTTTCAATAGTTGTTCAAAACTATCAATTGGAGCTAAACATTTAAATCCCTCACATATGTAAGCTGTGAATGAACCTATTGGTTTTTTTAAAGACAATTCTTTTGGAACATCAACTGCCTCACTATCCACAAAATAATAATTAACTTCTTCAAGTGAAAATAATCTCTCCTTATAGCCTTTAATGTCGTTAATTGGGCATCTAATTATAATAATCTTTTTTGGTGTAATTGAATCCATCGATGCCATTAGCAAACTTGCATGAGATGTATTTGATCTTTGTATAGAATCTGATGCAGATACAATAGCTCTTTGAGCAGCATCTATATATTCTTTATTTCCTTCTAAATAACCTAGTTCCAGTAAACAATCTATAGCGATGCTATTACCTGCCGGCAATGATTCATCCATATAAGTTTGAGGTCTGTAAATAAGCTCTTCATGATTATTGGAAGTAAAGTAAAAGCCTCCATTTTGATGATTTTGAAAGTCTCTAATAATTATATCTGCAAGCTCTTTTGAAAAATAAAAATCCTGTGAATTCCATTCTACTTTGAGTAACTCAAGAACTGACTTTAATAAAAAAGCATAATCATCAAGATAGCCTTTGAAACAGGGTTCATTATTAAAACATGCGAATAACTCACCATTTTTCCACAAATTATTTTTAATAAAGTGAAAGCAGTCACTTGATGCTTTTAAAAATCTCATATCTCCAGTTAATTTATAGGCATTGATTAATCCTATTATCGCCAAAGAGTTCCAAGAAACTAAAATTTTTTTATCAATATTTGGGGCAATTCTTCTATTCCTAATCATCATTAACTTTTCATTTATATCATCAATTTTT
>NZWU01000012.1 GCA_002701705.1 Gammaproteobacteria bacterium | reverse complement strand
AAGTAGACTTACTTGTTAAGGCAGATGCACAAATTACACTTATAGCGCCAGAAATTTCTGAGCATATCTTATCTTTGGAAAAAGAAGAAAAATTACTTTGTCATAAAGAAGGCTACGATAAAAAATTTTTAGANCCAGAAAAATTTAAATTTATTATAGTTGCTACNAANGATAAAANATTAAACANNCANATTGCTGCAGANGCAAGAGANAANAGAATATTAATCAATGTNGTTGATCAACCNGATTTATGTGATTTTATTTTCTCATCNATTCTTGAGAGAGGNCCTATTACNGTTGCGGTCTCAACAGGTGGNTCATCACCTGTNTTGGCTCGGATGTTAAGAACAAAATTGGAAACAATGATACCTGGTGCATATGGGAGACTGGCGAAAATTGTTTCAGATAACAGGGTATCTATAAGGAAAAAATTAAAAAATTCTAAATCAAATCGGATTTTTTGGGAGCAAATCTTAAATAGTAAATTTGTTGANCTNATNNTAAGNGGTCAAGATGANGAAGCAGTNGCTTATCTTAAATCTGAAGTAGNCGTATTTGATGAAGAAGTAAAAAATAAAGGTGAAGTATATATTGTGGGTGCAGGACCTGGTGACCCTGATCTCCTAACTTTCAGAGCTTTAAGGTTAATGCAGCAAGCGGATATAGCTCTATATGATCGTTTAGTACATCCTTCAATAATTGATTTAATAAGAAGGGATGCAAAGAAAATTTATGTTGGAAAGCAGCGTGATATTCATACCGTACGACAAGAAGAAATTAATGAATTATTAGTTAAATATGCAAAGGAAGGCAATAGGGTACTGAGATTAAAAGGTGGGGACCCATTCATATTTGGTAGAGGTGGCGAAGAAATTGATACTTTAGTTGATGAAAAAATCTCCTTTCAAGTGGTTCCTGGCATTACCGCAGCGTCTGGATGTGCTGCATATGCAGGGATTCCATTAACNCACAGAGACCATGCACAATCTTGTAGTTTTGTTACGGGACATTTAAAAAATGGTAAGCTCAATCTGAACTGGGATAAACTCATTCAAAANGANCANACNATTGTTTTTTACATGGGACTTATCACTATNGATATTATTTGTGAACAATTACAAAAGCATGGGCTGGATAGTTCAACGCCTTGTGCTTTGATACAGCAAGGTACTACTCCTGAACAAAAAGAATACATCTCNACATTAGAGAACATGCCATCAGTGGTCAAAAAAGAAAAACCACATGCGCCAACACTTCTTATTGTTGGTAATGTTGTGAAACTCAAAGATAAGCTCAGCTGGTATAAGACTAATTAATTTTTTCTAGTGAGAAATTAATTGGAACAGTGAGGGTAATCGATTCTTTATTTGCAGCACTTGGTATCTCCGGAAATGGTATAGACGTTATAATCATCCTTCTNGCTTCTCTATCAAGGCCACGATAACCNGAACTNNTAACAGTNAAATTCTNAACTTTNCCATTTTTTAAAATTGTAAACTTCACCACAGCTGTNCCTTCCTCTTTTCTCTGTCTGGAAAGTAGTGGGTAAGATTTATTACTGTCAATTATNTGTCTAACTCNGCCATGCCAAGTNTCAAAAGTTTGTACAGTTTTATCCCCAGCTTTCCTGTTATCCATAATAACCTGTTGTTCATCAACCTTTTCCTCAATTTTTTTCTCAATTGATTCAGCTATNTTTGTTTCTTCAACAGGATTTATTTCTTGTTTCATGATAAAGATTTGAACATCCATACCCAAATCACCACTCTTTGTTACATCAGATGTAAAATGCACAGTTGTCAAAGTGATGAGTACCATCAAATGNACTACAAAAGCTAAANCAAAATAATTTAGAAAAGTTTGTTGNTCATTCATTTTTAAGTGTCAGTAAGCTTATCTTTTTAACCTTTGTTTGATCAAGGATGAGCAAGATTTTATTTAAATATTTTGATGTAATGTCTGCATCAGCCGTAACTAATAATTCTGAATCTTTTAATTGAGGATATTGTTTTTTCAAAGAATCAGAAAGATTTTTAAGCGTTACATAACTACCNTCCAACCNTATTTTTCCATNTACNTAAATATGTAATTCTGGNCTGTCTTTATCAGTAAATTGTTCTATAGTAGCTTCTGGTAAATTAACATTTAAAAGNTCTCTCTTTTTCTCAATTACTCCTGCAAGCAGAAAAAATATAAGTAATAGAAAAATTATATTCACCAACGGAAGAAGGTTGCTGTCGGTAATTTTATCCCCTTGATTAAATTTGTTTTTTAGTTTCATTTTTATTAATACCAATTGAAATATTCTTTATTTCTTCTTTATGTAGAGCTTCTAGAAGGCTGAATATGGATTGCAGTTTTGTTTTTTCTGAAGGTTTCAAAATGACCATATAATCTGTGTTATCAACGATTGTACCTTTTATCTTATTTTTTAGNTCTTCCAAAGAAAAAGGGGTACTATTCATTTTGTAATTTCCTGCATCATTAAATTCNATTATAAAGAGCTCCTTATCTAATACTGACGGAGCAGCTGTCTCCGTAGCAATATTAATATTCATCTGATTAAATTTCTGAAAATTAGTTGCTAGCATGAAAAATATCAGCAAGATAAATACCACATCAATAATTGGAGTTAAGCTAATTCTAGTCATTTCTATTACCCTTTAAATCAAACTACAGTGATTCTACTGAATTCATATATTTTTTTCATTATTTTCTTGACACTTCTTAAAATATAACGATAATAAGAATCATTACNAAATGATAACCATTATCATTATACTATAANAACATATATAAATAAGGAGTATTTACTNATGNATAAAACAGCCAATCTAAGATTNANNGTAGGNTTTGCTCTATCTGTACTTACCATCGGAACAGCTTATTCGGAAGAGAATATGTCNCCTGTGAGTGTATTTGGTTCTCANGATCAAACNCAACAAGCCGGCTCAGCNCATTTTATNGATGATACGGAACTNAAGACATTGAATTATACAGACCCTGAGAGAATTTTAAATAGAATACCGGGGGTGTANTCCCAAACAGAAGATGGTTTTGGCCTTAGAACAAATCTTGGAATGAGAGGTGTGGCGCCAATTAGAACTCAAAAAATTAATGTATTAGAAGATGGCATATTGCAAGGACCTGCAATTTATTCCAATTTTTCCATGTACTTCTTTCCAGATGCTGGTCGTATGGAAGGAATTGANGTCTTGAAGGGTCCTGCTGCAATTGGTACTGGTCCAAGAACTACAGCAGGTACTGTTAACTTTATATCTCGACAAGTGCCGACCGTTGATAGTGAGGGACATTATTCTCTTACCTTCGGTGATGACGGCTTTACACGTAATCATACTTACTATGGTGGGAATATAACTCCATCAATTGGCTATGTATTTGAATACCATGATTATCGATCCGATGGGTTTAAATCAATCAAGGGAACTGGCAATCCAGGGGACACCGGATTTGATAAGCAATCTGATTTATTTAAAATACGTTATACACCGCAGGGTGGTGTATGGAATCAGTATTTTGAACTTTCCAGTCAAAACACTACTGAAACTTCCAATGAAACTTATACGGGACTAACTACAGCATCATTCGCTTCAGACCCTTATCAAAGATATGGTGCAACAGCATTTGATCAAATGGATAATGACTATCATCGTTATATTTTTACCCATTACATGGAACCAATGCCTAACATGCAGGTTACGTCTAAACTTTATAAAACTAGATATAGTCGTATATGGGGTAAAGTAGGTGATATCTACATTGACCCTGAAGCAAATGGAGTGGGCGATACTACCAAGGTGGCTTTTAGTAACATTGATATGCAAGGAGCTTGTGCAAGTGATCTAGGATTGGAATTACGCGCTTGTAATATCATTACTGGAACCACTGCGATGGGCGCCAATGAATACATCAAAAGATCTATGGGTCATCGAGACTATGGAATGACTGGTGTTCAATTCGTAATTGACCATCAGATCGGAAACCATGATTTAGAATATGGCTACCGTAGACATAAAGATTATCGTCAAAGAATGGATTCATCTTATCAAGAAAACTACACTCTTGATGCAAACAATACCATGACGCTTAAAATTGGTGGAGCTACAGGACCGGGTTCTCAATCGGGTTCTGAACTGAAAGACGCTGATGCAGAATCATGGCATATCAAGGATGTTGTAACACACGGCAACTTTACCTCCACACTGGGTCTTCGTTATGAAGATGTAGAATACAACAAAGGAACAATGGGCTCGCCTGGCTCAACTGGCAAGGCGAGTAATAATGAGACGATGTTAGGGTTGTCAACAGTTTATAGTTACCCTAATGGGCTTCAAATGTTTGGCGGATATCATGAGGGGTACTCACCAACAGGTTATAGCTCAGCTAATCCTGAATCATCTGATAATTACGAACTTGGCCTTCGAATAGGCTCTGAGAATAGTTATCTAGAAGCAATCGCATTCCTAGTGGATTATGATAATTTATTAGAATCCTGTTTGGTTGCAAATGGATGTACTGGAAACACTGGTGACTCATTAAATGCTGGTAAGGCTGAAGTCCATGGGCTTGAATTTCAATACAGACTTACTGATATGTTTGCTGGGCCTCATATGAAAGGAATGAGCAATATGAATTCAATTAAATTCCCTCTTCTTGTGTCAGCATTAGTTCAAAACTCAGAATATAAGACAAACACTGATAGCGAACCAGCTCAACAAGGCAAATCTATTGCATACATTCCTGACTTTCAAATGTATGTATCAATGGGTATGAAAACATCAACTTGGGATGTTTCATTAGGGGCAAAATATCTTGATGATACATTCACCAATCCCAGCAATACCTATAAAACTGGTAAGGCCTGGATATTTGATCTTCATTCAGGAATGAAAATGCCTGTTAATATGCATGGTATAAGTGACGCGCGATTATTTTTCAATATAGATAACTTATTCGATAAAGTGATTGTTGCTTCTGAGCATGAATACGGTAAGAGGCCTAATAAACCACAAACCATTATGGCTGGTTTCAAGTTTGATTTTTAAATGAAGTAACTTTCATCACTTCTCAGATGAAAAAATGGTGCCCGAGAGTTATCTCTCGGGTTACCACATCTTATTGAATTACGAGACAAAAGTTTGGAATTACGGTAACATGACATTTTTATCTATTACTTGAAAAGGGAGTATTGGAATTATGAGTATGAATATACTTTTTAATCTTGGTGGACCAGTAATGTATTTTCTGGCACTGCTATCTATTTATGCTCTGGCAGTTATCTTATATAAGATTCATGTATTTAGAGAAGCTAAATTTTTTAAAAGTGAAAAATTGGATAGTAGCCTTAGCCTTTGGAAATCAGGAAATAGAGATGACGCGTATAATTTAATTAAAAAAGCGGAGCATCCCGTGGAAGAAGTTGCATCTTTTGCAATGTATCAACTTATAAAAAATAACAAACCTTCAGCAAAAACAGAGGAACATTTAAAAGAAGAAATTGTCAGATTAAGTGATGAAAGAATTGATTACTACAATTCAAAACTTACAGGGCTACAGGTAATTGCTGCAGTTGCTCCTTTAGCTGGTCTTTTAGGAACTATTTTTGGGATGATAGATGCGTTTCAACAATTAGAACATGCTGGTAAGAATGTTGACCCTGCGATACTTTCAGGAGGTATATGGGAAGCCTTATTAACCACTGCTGCTGGTTTGAGTATTGCAATACCTGTAGTAATCTTTGAATCTTGGTTTCGAGGTTTGGTTGAAAAATTAAAATTTACTATTGAAAGTTCAGTTACCCAGATTTTTACTTCCCACATTATTTAGGACAACAATTTAAACCAAACTTTTTTAATCTCCAATAGTTATAAGGCCACGGGGTCAAAAAACCCACAACTAACATAATAGGTAAGACAAAGAAATTTAGTTGAGCTCCACCAGTAATTAAAACATCAACAGTGTTCATGGCTACTTCCATACTTATCATGGATATCAAACTCATTCCTATTGCTGTTTTGAAAGCTTTTGAGACATCCATTTGTTTCAAGAGAATTATGGTTTCAAGAAGAATGCTAGTTATTATCCCATTAATAATTGCGAGCACCATAATATTAAATGTTGGCCATGGGATTCCCGTAACCTGAAAATAAAATATTGTTCCAAAGTCACCGATACTACATCCGATCAGACACCACATAGTATTTTCTGCGGAAATTTTCCACGTAGGCCAAGAAGTCCAATCAAAAGTTGTTTCTGCATTAATATTCATTTTCTAAACATCCAACCAAAGTTTTTTAGGTTGTCGCATACCAGCAATTTTACATGCTTGCTGTCCATATCCGTAGGGAAAGAGTTTATATATATATTTTCTAGAAGATTTTTCTTTCCCATAATTAGTTTCAAAAAGTCTCAATAACTCTCTCAATTCCGGCACCCTGTTATGTTTAGTATAATGATTTCTAATGTATTTGATAACTTCCCAATGAGCATCAGTAAGAGCTAAATCAAAATTTTTTGCTGTTTTTGATGCAAATTCTTCATTCCAATCATCTGGATTTTGGAGAAATCCAGCATCATCGGTAGTTATCTCTTTTCTCATAACTATTGTTTAATTCTGTCTAAACAGCTACCGGATTCAATCACTTCTCGAATAGTTTTCGTACAAATAGATAAATTATCATTGGTAATGTGCTGCAAAATTAATGAAGAACCATAAATTATACAATCTTTCATTGGTCCATCTTTTCCTGATAGAGCTTCCAAACCAAGTTTTATAGTCTCAGATGCAAGTTGTTCAGGATTAATTTTAGTTTCAACTTTATCAGCAGTACTTAATTTTGAAAAATTTTCTGGTATTGCTACAGCACGAACTTCTTGCTCAATTTCTAGGTCCCTTATTGGATTGACTTCAAGCAATTCATCATTGCCATTTTTTGTCTTGTAGAAATGTATCTTCCCATCTTGTTTAAGAGATGGTATCACTCCTCCTTCTGTCCCACGTATGACCATTGCTGTATCAAACCCTGCATTTCTAGATAAATTTAAATAAATAGGTGGGTATGCTTTATGAACATATCCAGTTACAAAATGTGTTTTTGTACCAACTATTGGGTTTGCAAGAACTTCAATCGTCGTGATGACCGGCCTTTTTATTATTTTATCTCTTAGACTCATCAAATTATAAAGGTCAGGACAAAATTGACTCTGATCCAAATATGCCCAACCAATCTTATTATTTTCTAATCTTTCTGCTGCTTCTTCAGTCGTCATATTTACATTTAGACCCAGTAATTTAAATGTGATGTTATGTGTACACCCAAATTTTGGTCCAATACATTCTACTCCATGAGAGAGAACTGGATATCCGAGTTCTGCCAAAACTGGTAAGAGAAAAGCTGAAGAAGGAATATTTCTGGTAAAGCCATCATAGGGATCACCAATATTTATTACATTCTTTTTTGATATCTCAACAGACTTCGTAACTTCTTTAATCGCATCATGAATCCCAAGACATTCATCATCAGTTTCCCTTTTCATCCTAAGAGCAATAAGAAAAATAGCTGAACGCGTTTCTTCTATCTCACCTTTGAGAACAGAACTCATACAGAGCTGAGCTTCTTCTCTTGAAATATCTTTGCTCATCTCAGGCCCTGTAGCAATTCTTTGAATTACGGATTTCATCAAATCATTTGATGATAAATTTTGTTTGTTTGAGTCTGCCATTATTTAAAGACTACCCACGTTGTTGCAATGTATTTAACACTTTTTTGAAGTTTAACACCTCTATGTTCATGAGTCCAAAACGGAGGAAAGAGGATTAGTTTACCAGTCTCTGGTTTTATTTTTATAGCTTGGTTAAGAAATTCTGTTTCACCTCCAGGTCCTTCAATATCATTTAAATACCAAATAGCAACTAATTGACGATCACTCAACTGATGGCTTCCACTATCAACATGCCAATGATAATACTCACCAGGTTTAGTTCTCTGTACAGCATATCCAACATCTTTAAAAGGGCCGTTAAAAAACTCAAACTGTTTTTTTACTCTACTAAGAGCCTTAGCAAGACTTGTAAATAATAACTCATCTATATCTTTCCATTCATCCTTACCACTGATGACCATGTCTGTGGATTTTTTTATGGAAGTATCTTCTTTTAAATTTTGCCCAATACGGCCTTGATAATGTTGGTCAGATGAATTTTCAAACCGTTTGATAATTTCATCACATTTGTCTTTGCTGAGAGAATCATTAAACTCAAATATGAAACTACCTTCTTTTAATTCAATCAATCTTTTTTCTATTTGCATGTCCATTTATATAATTTCCTGATAAGTGTATAGTATAAAATAATGCATTTTTGTAACAAAAACATCAAATTATATGGCTATTAGAATTAAGAGTAAGTGGTCAAAAACATCCTCCAAGACCAAAACAAGCGAGGATATTGCCAGTGCATTATCTTTCATAGCTTGGAAATTATCTCTGGATAAGGCCAGGAACCTTCATGGTGAGGATTTTGAATATAGTTCTGATCATCAAAGGGTAACTGTAATTGTGGAATTTATGTCTTTCCAAATCCACCTGGTTGACAGATTGTTATTTTTAGATAAGACCACTGACGATGAACGTATCGCAATTATGAATAATCTGGGGAAACAATCTGCACGGATAATGCAGGAAAATTGTGAAGAATTATTTGGTTTAGGCGACTATAAAAAAGGCTACATTAATACGTTAAACATGCGGTCATCAGAATATTCAGAATTTAAATTTTCAAAAAAGGAATCCAATTATTCTATTTTTAGACACCTTGCTAAAAAAATACAAGATGCCATGGGGCTGAGTCAAACAAACAAATGGGTTATGGATCAAATAGTAGATATAGACTCTGTGGAAGTTTATAAAAAAATAATTGAAGTTTACGATTCTCTTAGAAAAAGCGGATAATTATTTTTTAAAATTTTCAGCACTGTCAGTAGTGCGTTTTTCGCCATCAGTATAACCGGCTTCATAGGCATCAGTAATTCTTTGTTCTTCTACTTTGGGGCTGCCTTGATACCCCTCTTGCCAACCAATGATGTAATCATCACTTACGCTCATTTTTTCTAATTTTGCAACAGTATTAAAATATTCTTCGTTCATTATGTTCTTATCGACCCTTTCAATTCATGAGCAATATCAACTAGTCTATCAGCAAGTTTTTCATGTTCTTCTTTATATTCTTTGACAATTCCAACGGGGTTGAGGTGTATATCTTTTTCAGTTACACCTTCCTTTCTTTCTAATTCCATAAATTTCTTTTGAATTTCTAATAATCGAGCGATAATTTTCTTTCTTTCTGCTTGTAATGCCTTTTCATTTGCCATTTAATAACCACCTTTTCTTCTACTTTCAGGTAAGCCCGCAATTCTACCTGCCTGCTTGCTTGGATTCCCTGGGAACAAATCAAAGAGGGCTTTAGTATCAATCTTTTCGCCCCAAAGTTTGCCAAGGTCTTTCACCATATTTCTTGTATTTGGTTGATTCTCTTTATTATTTATAAATTCATCTCGCAGATATTTAATCACATCCCAGTGTTTGTCTGTAAGCTCTATCTCTTCTTGTGCTGCAATTATTTTGGCTATTTCTTCATTCCAATCATCTACATTTACCAGAAATCCAGTATCTGTTGTCGCAATTTCATTGCCATTAAGTTCAATTTTCATTTAACACCAATTATTAATAATTAAACTATATTGGAAAAGTCTAATATACTAATTGCAAGAAGTCCACAAGCATATGGTTGAACAAACTACTCATCATCTTTAAAGTTTGCAACTGCATCAATTGATTTATGGGGTACAAATAAACCACAACCAAAAATTCTTCCTTCACCCAAGCCTTTATCCTGTATGAGTATTGATTGTTGCTTAGATAAACCTGGCAACATAAGACTGCGTGTAGATTTCTTTTTATTATTGATTTCTAGGGTGTTTGTTTTGCCACAAATTGTTTTGTGTAATGAAATCCCATTTTGTTGTAATTCATTATTTATTTTTTCTAAGAATTGTTCCTCATCTATTCCCTCATCAACTATGACAAACTTAGAAAATAAATCTCTTGTTACTGCGAAAGGTTTTTCATAAGATTTTCCGACTACCAAAGTATCATTTGAAATTTTTAACGTAACCCCTTCAAGCTTTTTTGCTTGGTCAATATGTGTTTTTGGGATTCTTAGTATGAGTCTTGTGCGTTTGGATAGGAAAATTGTATCATCTGTTGAACGTTCCCAGCCATGACCGGCATGAGGTCCATGCAACATATGAATACCATTTTGCAGATTATCATTAAGCCACGGCAATACCATTGTGATCTGATTCGAAAGTTCAAAAGCATGGTCATAGGGAAGAGTTTTACAATTAATCATATAGGCAATGTCAGTCATTGAGGATGTAAGATTAGTTTTTTCTTCAGGCATCACGAGTACTATTTTTGATATCCACTAAATGCAGATTCAATTTTATCCTCCCAGTCTTCTGGCGTATCAGGATAAGGCGGCTTTAAATCAATTTTAATAAATATTTCACCTTGTTTTGCTTTCTCTTTTACAATATCTATTAATTGATCAAAACTCTCCACATCTTTATATTCAATTAATAAACTACTTAAATATAACATCTAAAAAACCACTCTTTTTTTTGATCTAATCCTATATATCAGCCTAGTCTGATTGCCTAAATTTGTAAATGATGAACGGTTGTGTAAAATATTATTTGTAATAACGCCCTGGCGATAATCTAATTTATATTTAACATGATATCTTTCAGATTTTTTAATAATTTCCTTTAACATATCAACTTCCTTGACAGCATTTTCATTCCAATGAATATTATTTTCTCTCATAGTAAATCTCATATGTAATTTTTTATATTTATTTTCAAACGAGAAGACATATCCATCCACACTTTTTCTACCTGTTTTTTTATTTTCAGGGATTGTATATGTAATGTTATCCATTAAAGATAAAATATTCTTATTTTGTTGGTTGAACAATATATAAGCTATTTCATGGTCAAGAAAAGTGTTTTCACCTCCTTGTTTTGCGGGTTCATCGCAGTGTAGTAACCAAGAGTGAATAGATTCATCGAAATGATTATAATAACCATCAGTATGCCAATTTAATGCCTTTGTTGTATACGGTACGTATTCATCGTCTGTGTTTAAATCATTTTGGACTGTAATAGGAGTTAAGCCTGTCTTATCTGATTTAGGATTGTAGTCAAAATCCTCGAGCCCTAACTGTTTTGATAGTGAAAGCAGAGCACTTGGGGTTGTGCCTTTCATGCTTTTAAATTCATAAAAAACTATGTTCTGCTGATCAAGTAAATCTTTTATCTTCGTTTTCTCAGATTTTTTTAGTGATTCAGCTTCAGCTATTTCAACCATCATCTTATCTGGTTGATAAATAAAATTATTTAACTTTTTATCTTCCCAACGCTTATAATCATCTTTTGTTGTATTTGATATATCCATTGTATTTTTAAGGTTTATGTACCCTTGATTTTAATGCAAAAAAGTGCAAAATTGTAATATCTATATTAGAAATTAATGATAAGATAATAAACACTATAAGCCAACAATATAGAGGTTGTTTATGAAGAAACATGATACTCCCATGCTTGATAATTTGGAAGAAGGTCCATGGCCATCTTTTATATCAGGGATTAAAAAACTACGGGATGATCATCCAGATGACAGAGTAAATGCTGTTAATAATGACCTTTTGGGGCAATTGGAACATTCTTATGAAACAAGAAAAGGTTATTGGAAAGGCGGCACAGTTTCTGTTTATGGGTATGGTGGCGGTATTATTCCTAGATTTAGTGAAGTGGGTAAACAATTCCCAGCATCAAAAGAATTTCACACATTAAGAGTTCAACCTCCTGCAGGCAATTATTATACAACTGATATGCTTAGAAAGCTTGCAGACAGTTGGGAGAAATTTGGTTCAGGCCTAGTCACTTTTCATGGGCAGACAGGAAACATCATGTTCATTGGTGCTACCACAGAAAATACACAACATTTCTTTGATGAAATCAATGATTATGGCTTTGATTTAGGTGGAGCTGGCCCTTGTGTCAGAACCGGAATGTCATGTGTTGGGGCTGGTAGATGTGAGATGTCAAATATCAATGAACACAAAGCTCATCGATTACTCGTAAATAACTTCACAGACGATATACATAGACCTGCATTACCTTATAAATTTAAATTTAAAGTCTCAGGCTGTCCTAACGATTGTATGAATAGTATAGAACGCGCAGACATGTCTGTGATTGGTACCTGGCGTGATGACATAAAAGTAGATCAAGAAGAATTTAAAAAATATGTTGCTAAAAAAGGAAGAAAGCATGTTATTGATAACATTGTTACAAGATGCCCAACAAATGCAATTTCATTAAATGATGATGATACTATCGTCATAGATAATCAAAACTGTGTTAAGTGCATGCATTGTTTAAATGTCGTACCAAAAGCACTCCATCCAGGTGATGATAAAGGAGCGACAGTTTTAATAGGTGGCAAAAGAACACTGAAAATTGGAGATTTGATGGGAACTGTAATTGTTCCATTTATGAAACTTGAATCTGAGGAAGATTGGGAAAAATTAGTTGAAATTGCTGAGAATACAATTGATTTTTGGGCTGAGAATGCATTGGAACATGAAAGGTGTGGAGAAATGATTGAAAGAATAGGGCTAATTAATTATCTTGAGGGAATTGGAATTGATGCAGAACCCAACATGGTTGCTCACCCAAGAGAAAGTTCATATGTCAGATTAGATGATTGGGATGATGAAGCTGTGAAATGGTATGAAAAGGCTGATTCAAAAAAAGATACAGCTTGACTTAAATTATAAATATGGAAAAAGAAACTAAAAAAGTAAAAAAAGAAATGAGAACGCCAATCGAATCTGGTTGCCCAGATGGTTTTCAATATATGCATCCTACTATGCGTAAAAATTTTGGTCGTTGGAAATATCATGAACATCCAAAACCAGGAGTTTTAAAACATGTTTCTAAGAGTGACGAAGAAATTTGGACAGTCAGAGCAGGAACACAAAGAATACTAGACGTTTACACATTGAGAAAATTATGTGATATCGGTGATGAATTTGCTGACGGTTACGTCAGATTTACTATTAGAAGTAACATTGAATATATGGTTAAAGATGCAACTAAAGTTGACCCACTAATTTCAGCTCTTGAAAAAGAAGGATTCATTGTAGGTGGGACTAAAAACTCTGTTGCAATGATTGCGCATACTCAAGGATGGTTACATTGTGACATACCTGGTACTGATGCATCAGGGGTTGTCAAATCAATGATGGATGAACTTATAGATGAATTTAAAAATAATGAAATGCCTAATAGAGTGCACATGACTACATCCTGCTGCCAAATAAATTGTGGCGGACAAGGTGATATTGCAATTAATATTCAACATACAAAACCACCAAAGATCAACCATGATTTAGTATCTAATGTTTGTGAGAGACCATCTGTTGTAGCAAGATGCCCCGTAGCAGCTATTAGACCTGCGATAGTAAATGGTAAACCATCCCTAGAGGTTGATGAAAAGAAATGTATATGCTGTGGCGCTTGTTATCCACCATGTCCACCTATGCAGATTAATGATCCAGAGCATAGTAAGTTGGCAATTTGGGTTGGTGGAAATCATTCTAACGCAAGAACAAAACCAACTTTTCAAAAGCTTGTTGCTGCCGGGATACCAAATAACCCACCAAGATGGCCTGAAGCAACAGCCATAGTTAAACGTATTCTTAAAGTATATAAGGATGATGCTAGAGATTGGGAAAGGATAAATGATTGGATTGACAGAATTGGTTGGCCGAGATTTTTTGAACTGACAGAGTTACCATTCACAAAATACCATATTGATAATTGGCGTGGTGGAAGAAAAACGCTTAATTCATCTGCATACATTAGATTTTAAGAACGTCATAATTTATGAAATTTGGAATTCTCGTTAATGAAGGACCTTACACACATCAAGCATCTGATAGTGCGTATTTATTTACCAAAGCAGCAATAGAAGATGGACATGAAATCTTTCGTGTATTTTTCTATCATGATGGTGTAAATAATGGAACCAGGCTTGCTACTCCTCCTCAAGATGATAGGCATATACCGAATAGATGGACGGAACTTGCAAAGGAAAACAATATTGATTTGGTGGTCTGTGTTGCAGCAGCACAACGTAGAGGTATGGTTGACCCAGAAGAAATGAAAAGGAATAAGAAAGATGCAAATAATCTTGCAGAAAATTTTAGAATTTCTGGACTAGGTCAGCTTATAGAGGCTGGCATACAGACAGACAGATTAATAACTTTTGGTGATTAGTATGGAAGAAGAAACTCAAAGCGGTATTGTTAAAAAATTCTTATACATTAACAGAAGAGCTCCACACGGGACAATATATGCTCATGAGGCTCTAGAGACTGTACTTATTGGAGCAGCTTTTGAACAAGATGTAACTTTGGTCTTTATAGATGATGGGGTGTTCCAGTTAAAGAAAAATCAAGATACATCTGAGATTGGTACAAAAAATTTTTCAAAGACTTACGCAGCATTAGAAGATATGGATGTGGAAAAACTTTATGTAGAAAAAAAGTCACTTGAGCAAAGAGGTCTTACTCAAGATGATTTATCAGTTGATGTTAAAATTATCTCATCTGATCAAATAAAGAAACTTATAAATGAGAGCGAGGTTATATTAAATTTTTGATGTTACATACAATTAATAAATCGCCATTTGAGAAAAACAGTTTACAAACATGTTTAAGGGTAGCGCCAGATAAATCAAATATTCTTTTAATTGAAGATGGAGTTTATGCTGCACTTAAAAACACAGATTTTGAAAAAAATATATTAGAGGGACAAAAGATACACAAGTTTTATGTGCTTGAGCCTGACTTAAAAGCAAGAGGGCTTGATATTAAATCTCTTATCCCTAATATAGACATTATAGATTATAAAGGTTTTGTAAAACTTACAGTTGAAAATAGTAGGGTACAAAACTGGTTATAAAAAGGAGAATAGTATGACTATAGAAGTAAATGGTAAGACGTTAGAAACTGATGAAGAAGGCTATCTTGCCAATCTAAATGATTGGGAAAAAGAGGTTGCTAGTGTAATGGCAGAAGCAGAAGATTTAGAATTAGGTGATGATCATTGGGAGATCATAAATTTTCTACGTGAGTATTATGAAGAATATCAAATTGCTCCAGCCGTTCGTGTACTTACAAAAGCTGTAGGAAAGAAACTTGGCAAAGATAAAGGCAATAGCAAATATCTTTATGAATTATTTCCTTATGGCCCTGCTAAACAAGCATGTAAGTTTGCAGGCCTACCTAAACCTACTGGTTGTGTTTAAAAAATTAAAACTAGAATAGGAGAAAGACAATATGTCTTTTGTTACGATACTGTACGGAACTTTATTTTATTTTGCTGCTGCAGTATTGTTTGTAGGACTTGCTTATAGAATTTATGAGTTTTCGAAAATACCTGCCCCCCTTAAAATACCAACACCTCCTGCCCCTAAAACAAAAACAGGTGTAGCGGTTAGAATTCTCCGTGAAGTTGTTCTTTTTGAAAGCTTATTTAGTGCAACTAAATGGACATGGCTATTTAGTTGGTTATTTCATCTTGCTTTATTATTAGCTCTCTTTAGGCATTTAAAGTTTTTCACTGATCCTGTTTGGTGGTTTGTATCATTGGAAATTATACAAGCAGCTGGACATTATGGTGCATACATTATGCTATTTGGTTTATTTGGATTATTTGCAAGAAGAGTTTTTGTTGATAGAGTCAGGTACATTTCTTCTCCTTCTGACTACTTGATGCTACTTCTGATAATTGGAATTGCATTTTCTGGATTACTGATGAAATGGTTCCATACAGACGTATTGGCTGTTAGACAATTTTTTTTGGGTTTGATGTATTTTCAATGGTCAGAGTTGCCTGCTGATATAGTCTTACTGGTACATTTATTTCTTGTTATACTCCTTATGATTATTTTTCCTTATAGCAAACTATTGCATGCACCTGGACTATTTTTCAGTCCAACAAGAAATCAAACTGATACTTCGAGAGAAGATAGGCACATTTCTGATTGGGCAAAAAAACTTGAATCAATGAAAGAGTAGGATTTAGTCATGGCAGAAAATAAATTTGAAACACCAATCCCGCAAGAATATTCGCGGATTCCTAAAATTCAGAAAGATGCCTCTGTGCATATAGCTCCATTCAAGTCTAAGGAAGAATTTCAATCTCCACTCGGTTATCCTGGTGGTCTTGTTGATAATTGGAAAGAAAAAGCAATTGATAAAATGGACGAGCTGCTGGGCAAATATCGGTCTCTTCGAGTTTTTCTTGATTCATGCATGCAATGTGGAGCTTGTACAGATAAGTGTCATTATTATTTAGGAACTAAGGACCCAAAAAATATGCCTGTTGGTAGACAAAATCTATTTAGAAATGTTTATAAAAGATACTTTACTCTTCCAGGAAAATATTTCCCTAAGCTTGTTGGTGCTACTGATTTAACAAAAGAAGTTTTGGATGATTGGTATACATATTATCATCAATGTTCGCAATGTAGGAGATGCGCAGTTTTTTGTCCAATTGGTATTGATACAGCTGAAATATCTATGGCAGCAAGAGAGGTCATGGACTCCATTGGTGTTGGACAAAAATATTGTAATGAAATAATCGCTAAAGTACATAGAATTGGTAATAACCTAGGGCTGCCAGAACCTGCTCTAGAAGATACTCTTGAAGGTCTTGAAGAAGATGTAAAAGAAGAAACTGGGCTTGATGTAAAATACCCTGTTGATGTAAAAGATTGTGATGTTTTGCTCATAACACCATCTGCAGATTTTTTTGCGGAACCTCATGTTGATGGATTGATTGGGTATGGGAAAGTCTTCCACCAAGCTGGAATCAGTTGGACCCTGAGTTCACATGCCAGTGAAGCTGCAAACTTCGGTATGTTTATTGGAAGCTATCAAAATATGCAAAAACTAGCTCTCAGGATTAGAGAAGCAGCACTTGAACTCAATGCGAAAAGGATTGTGTTTGGTGAATGTGGACATGCCTGGAGGGTTGCCTATAGTTTTTTAAATACCCTGGCTGGGCCTTTTGATTTTCTTGACCCTAAATATCCAGTCCCTCAACACATTTGCGAAGTAACGCACGATCTTATACAAAAAAATGTGCTTGCATTAGATAAATCTGCCAATGATGACATGACACTGACTTATCATGATTCTTGTAATGTGGCCAGGGCTTCTAATATGGGTGGAATTCTAGGAGGGCAATTTTCCATACCAAGAGACATTATAAAATCATCTGTAAATAAATTCTTTGATATGGATGATGAAAGTATAAATGAAAAAACTTATTGCTGTGGAGGTGGAGGTGGATTGTTAACNGATGATTTAATTGAACTAAGAGTCAAAGGAGCTCTACCNAGAATGGAAGCTTTAAAACATGTTATAGATGACCATGGAGTCACCCATATGGCTGCAATCTGTGCTATTTGTAAAAGTCAGTTTGCCAAGGTTTTTCAGTATTATGGCCTTGAATTAGACCAAATAGTAAGCCTGCATCAGTTAGTTGGTAATGCCCTCATTATGAACAAAAAAGAGGTTTGAGTGTCAATTTGATGTGGTATAATCTACTTTAGTTTATTAGAAAAGTAGAATAAACTTATATAGGGGGAAGGTAATTATAATGGTTGCGAAAGTACAAGAAACCATAAATCTGATGAAGTCTGAAAATACATATCGCAGATATGAAGAAGGCGTTCATAAATGGGATGATTTGTCTGAACAAATTTTTAACCAAGATGAATCACATAAATGTCCAACATATGTTCATAAAACCCCACCATGTCAGGGGAGTTGCCCATCTGGAGAAGATATCAGAGGTTGGCTACAAATAGTTCGTGGGATTGAAAAGGCGCCCGAGGGTGTTTCAATGTCAGAATATGCTTTTAGAAGATCAACAGAAGCAAACCCTTTCCCTTCACAAATGGGNAGAGTGTGTCCTGCACCGTGCCAAACNGGCTGNAATAGAAATGATGTTGATGATTATGTTGGAATTAATGCCGTCGAACAATTTATAGGAGATACAGCTGTTAAAGAGGATTATAAATTTGAAGAACCAAAGCCTTTAAAAGATAAAAAAGTTGCAATAATTGGTGGTGGACCAGCTGGTTTAACGGCTGCATATCAACTCCGAAAAATGGGTTATGGGTCAACTATTTTTGAAGAAAGACCTGCTCTAGGAGGAATGATGCGTTATGGCATACCAAATTATAGAACCCCACGCGATATTCTAGATAAAGAAATACAAAGAATTTTAAACCTTGGTGATGTTGAAATTGTTCTCGGTAAACGTGTTGGCAAAGATATTGCTCTAGATGAAATTGAAAAGTCTCATGATGCTGTCTTATGGACTATAGGCTGTTGGACAGGGAAAGGATTGCCTTTAGAAGGAAGTGATGCTGAAAATTGTCTAACAGGTGTAGAGTTTTTAGAGGCCTTTTGTCAAGGTAGATTAAAAGTGGGGGCAAAGAAGGTTGTCTGTGTAGGTGGTGGCGATACATCGATTGATGTTGTATCTGTAGCTAGAAGACTTGGNCACATATCTAATCTTAATCCACAAGAAAAACCAGAGGCAATTGTTCATGGCTATGTAGCACAAGACGTATCAGAATCTGCTGTAAAGGAAGGTGCAGAAGTAACGCTTACTTCTCTTTTCAAGAAAGAGGAAATGACTGCTGCAGAGCAAGAGGTCAATGATGCTATGCATGAAGGGGTAACAATTCTAAATGGAGTTATGCCAATAAAAATTGAAAAAGACAAAAATAATCGTGCCACAGCATTAGTCATCGCAGATTGTAAAGTTGAAAATAATATACCCACTCCGGTTAAAGGAACAGAGAAAACTATTAAAACAGATTTAATTGTTTCTGCTATTGGTCAGGCACCAGATATTGAAGGGCTTGANGATTTAGGTAATGATAAAGGGTTTTTTGAAGCTGATGATTTTTATAGACACAAAACGAAAGAAGGTCACTTCGCTGCTGGCGATATTATTAGACCACATCTTTTAACAACTGCAATTGGCCAGGCATCAATCGCTGCACAATCTATACAAAGTTATTTTGAAAATAAAGACTTTAAAAGAAGGCCAAAAGTTGATGTTCACCATTTCCAACTGTTGGAAAAATTAAGAGAAACAAGTCTTACTCCTGAAGCGTATAACGCACCAATTGAGAATCCAGATGAACAAAGAGGTACTGATACTAGTAACACCGCTATTCATAATTATGAAGATAGATCGGCTCATGAAGTTATCCTTTCTGAGGAGCTCTTTCTAGGTCATTTTAAACAAGAAGATCGTGTTAAAAGAGGNGAAGCNGTACCTTCNGGGGATGATGTTATAGATCATTATGAAGATAGAATTATTGGATTAACNGAAGAAGATGCTATTAAAGAAGCATCTAGATGTATGAGNTGTGGAATGTGTTTTGAATGTGATAATTGTGTCATTTATTGNCCTCAGGACGCNGTATTTCGCGTAAAAAAAGATTCTGCTACAATGGGTAGNTATGTNGANACAGATTATGANAAATGTATNGGTTGCCANATATGTGCTGATGTGTGCCCTACTGGATACATAAAAATGGGATTAGGCGAATAATTGAACTAATCATCGGAGGGTAAATTGCCCCTATTGCTCAGAATATTTCCAATTATACTAATACTTATAATTGCCCCAAAAACATTTTCTCACGACGATCAAACCCACAAACTAGTGGGAAAATCAAAAGCAGATTTATTAGAATCTTGTGTTGAACCAACAGAGATAATGCGAAAGAAACATTATGAATTTTTGTATCACCAAAGAGATTTAACGGTAATAGATGGGATCAGAACAAAAAAACACAGCCTTGCAAATTGTATAGATTGTCATGTTTCACGTGATGAAAAAGGAGCTTTCATACCAATTAACGAGGAAGGGCAATTTTGTTATACATGTCATATAGAAACTGCAACTAATATAGATTGTTTTGCTTGTCATGCGTCTGTACCAAGGCATAATAAATTAGAAGCAAAGCAGGAAAATACAAGAAAGAGTATATCTATAATTGCAAACAAGCTTGAATATATGGTCAATAGGTAACTTATGAAATTTAAAATAGATTTTTCACATCAAAAACAAAGAAGAAATTTCTTGGTCAAATCTTTATCTTCTTTGGCTGTTATTTATGTTATCCCTAAAATTATAAATACCAGTGCAGCTGAGAAACCACCATCTGAAAAAGTTAATNCACAAACTAAATGGGGAATGCATATTGATGTCAGCAAGTGTGTAGAGGGTTGTTCTGCTTGCGTGGAAGCCTGCAATGAGGAGAATGGACTATATGGATTTGATAGACCAGAAACTGATTCTCAATGGATTAGAAAAGTTAAACTTAGAGATTTAAGTACAGACAAGATTTCTGTTCTTCCTATGCTCTGTCAACACTGTGAAAATCCACCGTGTTGTGATGTTTGTCCCACAGGTGCATCTTTCAAGAGAGAAGATGGCATTGTAATGGTCAATCAGCATACATGCATAGGTTGTCGCTATTGTATGTTGGCATGTCCATTTAAAGCAAGATCATTCATACACGAAAATTTAACTACGCAATTAACAAATTCACCAAGGGGCAAGGGTTGTGTNGAAAGTTGTAATTTTTGTGTTAATAAAATTGATAATGGCTCTGAGTATACTGCGTGTGAAGAAGCATGTGTAAAAGAAGGACATGGTGTAATTTCATTTGGAGACCTCAATGAACCAACAAGTAAAGTTAATGTTGCTATGAGAAAATCACCAGGTAGAAGATTGAGGGCTGATCTTAAATTAAAGCAAAAAGTAGTATATTCAGGAATTTAAGATTATGAAACAAATATCTTTCTCACGTTTTAATATTGATCAAAAATTATTTTGGTTCATTTTTCTTGTGTTGGGATTTTTTGTTTTGCTTGGTCTTTTCTGTGCACACTACATGGAATCAGAAGGCCATCACATAACTGGCATGAATAATCAAATTATGTGGGGTTTGCCACATATCTTTGCAGTGTTTATGATTATTGTTTCATCAGGCGTGCTAAATATTGCATCACTTTCCTCTGTTTTTGATAGAGAAATGTATAAACCACTCGCACCTCTATCTGGATTGATTGCTTTGTCTTTTTTAATTGCTGGACTTCTGATATTGGTACTTGATTTGGGGAGGCCAGACCGTCTTATAGTTGCTATGACAACCTATAATTTTAAATCAATTTTTGCTTGGAATATTTTCTTATACTCAGGTTTTTTTCTTGTATTACTTATATATATTTGGACAATGCTAGATTTTGAGGTCAAAGGCTATTCTAAATCAATGGGAATATTTGCATTTGTATGGAGAATAATACTAACAACTGGTACGGGTTCTATTTTTGGGTTTCTTGTAGCTAGGGAGGCTTATGCTACAGCTATTTTAGCCCCGTTGTTTATTGTGATGTCATTATTGTATGGAGTAGCCGTTTATTATTCATANCACAGCAGTATCTGCTGGTTAAATAAAACTCAAATCTCTGAAAATATGTTGGCCAATTTTAAGAAATTAATGGTGATATTTTTGTTTACAAATTTATATTTCCTTATTTTATATCATCTGACAAATATGTATATTTCAAAGCATTTGGATTATGAAATATTCTTACTTGCGAGTGGAGGAATATATACAATCCTTTTCTGGGTTGGTCAAGTAATAATAGGAATACTATTACCATTGATTTTATTGTTATTTGGAAAGAGTAACTCATCGCTATCATTATTAATAACTTCCAAAATTATACTTTTAGGTGGCCTTTTTGCAGTGGCAGTTATTATAATTGGTGGGCAAGCTTATCCACTTACCATTTTCCCTGACCACCAAATTGTAGAAAGTACTTTTTATGACAATGTGATTCATTCATATATACCTTCAATTTATGAATTAGGACTTGGTATAGGAGGGTTAACCTTAGCATCACTAATTGTTTTGATCGGTATAGCTAATTTTAAATTTATACCAAAGGATATCTAATTTTTTTTAGAGTTATATGAACTCATATCTAATATCTTCAACGAAAAAGTCTTCTGGAAAAACTGTATTCACTGTAGGATTACTTGGTATTCTGAAAAATTTAAACCTGAACCCATCACCTTTTAAGAAAGGTCCAGATTTTATTGATCCTCTTTGGTTATCAAAAGCTGCTGGCAACNCTTGTTATAATCTAGATTTTTACACGTCTTCGAATTTGGAAATAAAAGAAACTTTTAGATCAAAAACATTGTCCACAAATATAGCAATTGTTGAAGGTAATAAAGGATTGTTTGATGGTTTGAGNGTTTCTGGTTCTGATAGCAATGCAGCTTTAGCGAAATTACTAAAGTTAGAAGTTTTGTTAGTTTTAGATTGTACAGGAACCACACGTGGTGTGGCGCCACTGTTGAACGGGTATAGAACTTTTGATAAGAAGGTGAAGTTTAAAGGTGTGATTTTAAATAATATTTCTGGCGACAGACACGAAGNTAAGATTATAAGCTCCATAAAAGAATATACTGATTTTAATGTTTTGGGTTCTATACAAAAGAATACTAAATTAGAAGTTATAGAAAGACATTTGGGTTTGGAACCAGTTTTTCAAGCTTCTAATAGCAATAAAATTGTCAGTCAAATAACCTCCATTATAAAATCATCTATTAATGTAGATGAAATTATCCCAAAGAACATAAAAAAAATTAGAACCAAAAAAATATCTTGCAACAGATATAAAAATAAATATAAGAATATTACTTTAGGAATAGCGACGGATAAAGCGTTTGGTTTTTATTACCCAGATGATATAGAAAAATTTAAACAGTTAGGGGTCAGATTAAAATTTTTTGATACCATAAAAAACACAAAACTTCCAGATGTTGATGCTTTGTTCATTGGCGGAGGATTTCCAGAAATTGTAGNAGCACAATTGGCTAAAAATATAAAAATGAAATCTTCAATATTCTCNTTTATCGATTCCGAGAAACCNGTATATGCTGAATGCGGAGGGTTTATGTATTTATGTGAATCAATAACATTTAATAGTAAAAAATATAAAATGGTAGGTTCAATAAAGGGAAAAATAAAAATGCACAAGAAACCCATAGGCAGAGGATACATAAACCTAAATATAAATAAACTACACCCTTGGCATAAAACCCAAGGTGAAATAAAAGCCCATGAATTTCATTATTCCGACATTAAATTACCTAATCATAAATATAAATTTGCTTATGATGTAAAAAGAGGTTATGGAATAAATGGAAAAAAAGATGGATTAGTGCATAAAAATTTATTAGCCTCTTATGCACACTTACGTAATACAAAACAATCTAGATGGGTGGATGATTTTACAAAATTTATTTACCAGTGTAAAAAAAATAAATGAGCAAGGAAATTTTTAATATAACACAGGCTGCAACAGATCAAATTAAAATGGCATCTGAGCAAGCTGATTCTAAAGATTGGCCATTAAGAATNGCTGTAAATGTTGAAAAGAATAAGAAGTTTAATTATCTTATGGGGTTTGACCAATCCAAAGAAGAAGANCTGAGACTTAAAATAAATGGTATTGATATAATAATTTCACCAGATTGCATGACTAATCTCAAGAATTGTAAATTAGATTTTGTTGAAATAGAAAAGGGTAATTTTCAGTTCATATTTCTGAATCCTAACGANCCTAATTATGATGCCCCTGATGAAGATTTAGATACAAATGTAACGCATGATTTATAAATATAGATAAATTATCTTAACTCTTTTGGTAGACTAAAAGTTATATCTTCTTCAGTTATCTTTGTTGTATTTTGACTAATTGATGCGCCATGCTTTTCTAAGAATTCAACAATTTCATCTATANGAATTTCTGGAGCAGATGCTCCAGCCGTGATACCAATAATATTTTTCTTACTAATTTTATCTAAGTCTATATCACTTTTATTATCAACTAAGTAAGAAACAATTTTTTGTTTTTNTGCTAACTCTGTTAGTCTTTTTGAGTTTGAACTATTTACTGAACCAACAACAATCAAACAGTCACAGAATTTTAAGATTGATTTTACAGCATCTTGTCGATTCTGAGTAGCATAGCAAATATCATCTTTTGCTGGACCAACAATGTTAGGGAATTTATTTTTTATTTTTTTTATAATATTTTTGGTGTCATCAACTGAGAGAGTTGTTTGTGTTACATATGCAATTTTTTTATTAGTAATGTTAATTTTTTCTACACCTGCTTCATCTTCAACTAGATGTATTTTTCCATATTTAGATTTAAATTGACCCATTGTCCCTTCAATTTCTGGATGTCCTTTATGTCCAATCAATATTACATCTTTATTATCTGATGCATATTTGTGNACTTCCAAATGAACTTTTGTTACAAGCGGGCAAGTAGCATCAAAGATCTTCAAATTTCTTTTTTCTGATTTTTCTTTGATTTCTGAAGAAACACCATGTGCGCTAAAAATAATAATGGAATTTTCTGGAACAGAATTTATATCTTCTATAAAAATAACGCCTTTACGTCTCAAGTTTTCAATAACATATTTGTTATGTACAACTTCATGTTTTACATATATTGTCTCGCCAAATAGTTCTACAGCTCTATCAACAATATCAATGGCTCTTTGCACTCCTGCGCAAAAACCCCTTGGGTCTGCCAACACTAGTTTTTTACCAATCAATTTTTGCATGTCACGTTACCTTCAAAATCTTAACTTTTAAGAGAATTGAATGACCAGCCAGAGGATGATTAAGATCAACCAGTATATTCTCGCCATCAATACTTTTTATCATACCAAATGTGATACTTTCTTCACCACCTTTTGTTTTTATATCAAATTCTAAAACATTGCCAACTTTTATCATATTTTTTTTAGGGAACATTTTTTTATTTATTGTTTTTAATTTTGTTTCATCACGTAGGCCAAAAGCATCTTTTGGGCTCAGTCTAATGGTTTGTTCTTCATTTGCATTGAGTCCATATAACGGTACCTCTAATTTTTGAGGTAAAACACCTTTTCCAACAGTAAAGGTTATTGGTTCTTTGTCAAACGTAGATTCAAACTTGACGCCATCAAGATTAGAAATTGCATAATGCATCTTTACAGTCGATCCAAATTTAATCATTTTTATATATAAAATAATTTATGATGAGAAGAAAGACTCCCAATGATATAAAAGCATCAGCAAAGTTAAAAATAGCTGGAAAATAAATATTTTCATAGTGAATTATAATAAAATCTAAAACGCTACCGTTGGTTATACGGTCAATCAAATTAGCAATCGCAGCTCCAATCACTATATTCCAAGCAAAAAATTCTGATTTATTAAAGGTGGATAAATTTTTAAGTACAAAATTTATAATTATTACAATTATAAATATAACTATAATAGAAAAAAAAATATTAGTTAATGGAGAATCAAAATTGAAAAGGCTAAATGCTATCCCTTTATTATATGTTTTATCAATAATGATAAAATCATTTAAAATAATAGCGTGAGTGTCAAAATTATTTTCTATATATTTCTTTGAAAAATAATCAATCAGAAGTGGAACTAGCACAAAAAAAGTAGCTAAAAGTCTCATTATCCTAACTGTCTTGCTTCGCCTTTGCCTTCAACATTATCGCAACATCTTGAACATAAGCTTTGATGCTTGTTTATTGTTCCTACTGACTCATCCTTATGCCAGCATCTCTCGCATTTAATATTTGAATTTTTACTGACAGTTATAGAATAATTGTATTCAAAAATTTTTCTAGACTCTTGATTAGGNAATAGTTCACTTAAAATACAATCAGATGTTATAAATATGAACTTTAGTTCTGAACTAAATTTCTTTAATTTAGTTAATAAAACAGAATCTGCATGAATTTCAAGCGTAGCATCCAGCGAGGAGCCTATCTCTCCTGAATCCCTTAATACTTCCAATTCTTTTGACACAGTATTCCTCAATTCAAATAAGAGGTTACATAAATTAGCTTCATCCTTGTCAAGATGAAATTCTTCATCAATCCACTTTTCAAGAAAAACTGACTTAAATGTAGCTTTTTTCTTCTGGAGATAAATTTCTTCAGCAGTAAAAGATAGAATAGGAGCAATCCANAGATTTAACATATTTAAAAGTTTATAACAGGCAGTCTGACAGGATTTTCTTATTAAACTATTTTTTTGTGTGGTGTATAAACGATCTTTAATAATGTCTAGATAAAAACCACCTAACTCTGTGGTACAAAAATTCTGTATATCCTGAGCAATCTGATGAAATCTATATNATTCATAATTTTTGTTTATTTTATTTTGCATATCTTTAGCCTTAAATAAAATCCATTTATCAAGTAGTAGCATTTTTTTATAATCTACTTGTTCTGTTGAGGCATTAAAATCATCTGTGTTTGAAAGCAAAAACCTAGCGGTATTTCTGAGTCTTCGGTATGATTCGGTTGTTCGTTTTATAATCTCTTCTGAAATATTCATTTCTTTTGTATAGTCAGTTGTTGCAACCCATAACCGTAAAATATCAGATCCTTGTTTTTTAATAATTTCTTGTGGAGAAATTATATTGCCTAAAGACTTTGACATTTTCTGTCCTTCTGAGTCAACAACAAAGCCATGNGTTAAAACAGATTTGTAGGGAGGTTTTCCAATTGTAGCTAATGCCGTAATGAGTGATGATTGAAACCACCCTCGATGTTGATCAGATCCTTCAAGATAAAGATCTGCAACTTGACCCAACCCTCTCGCTTGCATGGCACAAAGATGGGTCACACCTGAATCAAACCAGACATCGAGTGTATCAGTAACTGTTTTATAAGAATCACTATCAGGACCAAGCAATTGTTTTTTATCATAATCAAACCAGCTTTCAATACCACCCTTTTGAACGATACTGGCTGCTTTTTTTAAGAATTCTGTAGTCTTTGGATGTAGTTCATTAGTTTCTCTATGTATAAACAATGGAATGGGGACTCCCCAAAACCGTTGTCTTGAAATACACCAATCAGGTCTACTCTCAATCATATTTTTAATGCGATCTAGTCCCCAATCTGGCACCCATTCTGTTTTAGATAATGAATTGGTAATTTTTTCTCTCAATTTATTTTTATCCATACTTATAAACCATTGTGGAGTAGCTCTAAAGATTAGGGGTGTCTTAAATCTCCAACAATGTGGATAACTGTGAGTATATTTTTCATGTGTTAACAGTCTATTTTTTTCTTTTAGAACAGCAATAATTTTTTCATCAGCATCACGTACTGACAAACCTCCAAAAAGCTCGAGTGAATCAGCAAACTTACCTTTCCCATCAACTGGATTAAAGATTTCTAAATTATTTTCAATTCCAGAAACATAATCTTCTTGCCCATGACCAGGAGCAATGTGCACTAAACCTGTTCCACTTTCTGTTGTAACGTGTGGTGCAGAAATCACTGGAACTTGTTTTTTATAAAAGGGATGTTCTGCTTTTAGAGAAACTAAGTCTTTTCCTAGACATTCGCCAATAATAGTAAATTCATTTTTTTTTATTTTGTTAATTATATTTTCAACTAAAGACTTTGCTAAAATTAATAAATTATTGCCTACTTTTACTAATGAATATTTTATGTCATCACCAACAGCAATTGCTTGATTTGCAGGGAGAGTCCAAGGAGTTGTAGTCCAAATGACAAAATAAATTTTGTCATTGTCTGAGACTGCATTAAATTTTTCAAAGATTACAGAGCAATCACAGGCTTTGAACATCACATCTATAGCATCAGAGGTTATATCATTATATTCAACCTCAGCTTCCGCAAGCGCAGATTCTGATTCTATACACCAATGAACTGGTTTAGATCCATAATATACATGATTATTTGANATTATTTGAGNGAGACTCCTAATTATGGATGCCTCAAAATTAGAATCCATACTTAGATATGGATTTTCCCAATCTGCATTTATTCCTAATCTAATAAAATCATTTTTTTGTTTTTGTATTTGTTGNTTTGCATATTCTCGACATGCTTTTCTAAATGCATTATTATCATCTTTAAATTTAGATTTACCAAATTTTTTCTCTACTTTTAATTCAATAGGAAGTCCATGACAATCCCAACCTGGTATGAAGGGCACATCATAACCCGACAAGGTTTTACTTTTTATAACAAAGTCTTTCAGAATTTTATTTACTGCATGCCCTATGTGTATATCACCATTTGCATAAGGAGGACCATCATGCAATATAAATTGATTACAGTTTTTTGTATTNTTCCTAATTTCATTATATAGGTTAATTTTCTTCCAATATGTCAACAATTCTAATTCTTTTTGTGACAAATTTGCCTTCATAGGAAATTTTGTAGATGGGAGGTTTAGAGTGTCTTTATACTTCATATGATCTATCTTCTAGAAATTGTAAAGCATTTTTATAATCTAAATCCATTTGCTGTATGAGTTCATTTTCATTTTTAAATTTTATTTGGTCTCTGAGTTTAGTAATAAAAGAAATTTTTAATTTCTCATTATAGATATTTTTATCAAAATTAAATATATAAGCCTCTAGGATATTATTTTTTCCAGAGAAAGTGGGTTTATTACCAAGACTAGCAAGACCAAAATGATTTTCATTATTTTCCATTAATATTTGCACTACAAATATACCATTTATTGGATAAGATTTATATATGTCAATATTAGCAGTTGGATAACCAAGCCTATATCCGCGTGAATCACCTTTTGTGACTCTGCCACTAATTGAATATGTCCTACCAAGNAATTCATTAGCATGATTTANATTCCCTTCTTCAAGAGCTTTTCTTATTTCGCTACTACTAATTTTTTTGTTATTGAGCATTTGTGATTCTATTGATACAACTTCCATATTTGTTTTTGTTGAACAATCTTGTAATAGTTTATAATTACCTTTTCTCTCAAATCCAAATTTAAAATCTTCTCCAATAACNAAGTANCTTGTGTCTAAGTTTTTTATCAAAATATTTGAAATGAAATCAATAGCNGAAATCCTTGAAAACTGACTNTTAAAATTNAGACAAATAACCTGCTCTATTTTATTTNCATCCAATATTTTTANTTTTTCTTTTAATCTTGTTAACCTTTTAAACTTCTTATCTTTAAAAAACTCTTCGGGCAATGGCTCAAAAGTAATGATAGTGGAGCATAAAGATCTCTTCTTAGATTCTGAAATTATATGATTAATAAGTTTCTGATGACCTTTATGAAANCCATCAAAGTTACCAATAGAGACGGCACATCTTTTTTTACACCTATTTAGTGACGTTAGACCATGTATTACCTTCATATAGTCAAATCCTTTTTATATCTAAACCCAAGAGTATAAATGCTAGCGATATAGGCCAGACCTCCAATTGTGATGTAAAAAAGCAACATGAGNCCACGCATATAATATTCTTTTGTAACCCAGTCATTNATAGGCATTAAAATTAGTAACAAAAGAACGGTCATAAAAGCACAACTTAATAGTGCTTTTAGGTTAATAGTATTTAAAAATAGGTTTTCTTGTATTATTTCAATCCTCTTAAGATGTAAATATAATAAAATAACTTGTATCCAAGCAGAAAATGATGTTGCTAACGCAAGGAAAGCATGAGCACCAATAAAGGGGTTATAGGTGTAGTAGATAACAACACTTAAATTCATAGTAACATTAAAAATAATTGCATAAATCCCATACTTAACTGGTGTTTTTGTGTCTTGACGAGAGAAAAANCCAGTTAGAAGAACTTTCATAATAATAAATGCAGGCAAACCTATTGAATATGCAATAAGACTTAATGAAGACATATTTGTATCAAACAAATCAAAGCTACCATATTGAAAAAGACTAGAAATAATAGTTTGAGATAAAACAATCAAGCCAAACATGGCCGGTAAACTAAAAATAATAGCAAGCGTAATGGCATATTTAATTGTAGATTTGAACCCAGTTAGATCTTGATTTGAATATTTTTTTGAAAGAGCGGGTAAAATTACAGTTGCAATTGCAATTCCAAAGACACCAAGGGGAAATTCAACTAATCTATCAGAATAATATAACCAACTGATACTTCCTGCGGCCAGCAAGGAAGCTACCACCGAATCAATTAATAAATTTATTTGAACAACCGCAGACCCAATTATTGCTGGTGTCATTAATTTTAACACTTTTTTCACTCCATCAAATTGGAAACCAATTTTAGGAAAAACTAAAAAGTCTAATCTATTGAGGGCAGGAAGCTGTACTAGATATTGCAGTACACCTGCTATTAACACTCCAAAAGCAAGCGCTTTAATAGGCTGGTCAAAAAAAATTGTTAAAAATAAAGCTGATGAAATCAATGATATATTTAGAATGACAGGTGTTATAGCTGGTAAAAAGAATTTGTCATATGTATTGAAAATACCTGCACAAAAAGCAGTTAACGAAATAAAAAACAGATAGGGGAATGTAACTTTCAGCATATCAGATGCTAATTGAAATCTTCCGTCCTGCTCACTAAAACCAGGGGCAAAAAGGCTTATAATCTGATCAGAAAAAACTATTCCTAATAATGTAATTATAAATAATATTAAGGTTAAGTTGCCAAATACATACTGAACAAATGTCTTGAGTTCACCTGGTTTGCGTTCTTTAAACTCTGTTAATACAGGGACAAAAGCTTGCGTAAAAGCACCTTCAGCAAATAACCGACGAAAAAAGTTTGGAATTTTAAATGCTACAAAAAAGGCATCTGTACTAGATGAGGCGCCAAAAATATTTGCAAAAATGATGTCTCTTATAAAGCCGGTAATTCTTGAGATAAAAGTCATACCACCCACGACGGAAGAAGACTTTAATAAAGAAACCTTTTCATTTTCATTCATTTAGTTAGTCACTTAATAATCTATATATTGACAGTTCGCATCTTCATTGAGATAATCTTGGTTTATTTTACCTTTTATTGGAGAAGATTACATTGGCAAATACCCCGCAAGCAAGAAAAAGAGTGAGACAGGCTATGAAGGCCAGAGAGCGAAATGCTTCTCAAAAATCAGCTTTCAGAACAAGCATAAAAAGAGTTTTAAAATCATTAGCTGACAAAAACAAAGAGAAATCTAATGAATTATTTAAGGAAACTACATCCCTGGCAGGCAAACTTGTGAAAAAAGGATTAATGCATAAGAATAAAGCAGCTAGATATCAATCAAAAATAAATAAACAAATACGAAGTTTATAAAATCACCAAGTTGTCGCGATGAATTATTTCATCATTTGATATATAACCAAGCGTATCTTTAATTTTGTTACTAGAAAGTCCTTTAATCAAGTCTATTTCTTTTGAGCTATAGTTTGTTATTCCTTTTGCAATAATTGAATTATTAGAATCTAGACAAGTTATAATTTCTCCACGGTTGAAAATATTGTTTACTTTGGTAACACCAACTGCTAGTAGACTGTTTCCATTAGAATTAATTGCTTTCACCGCCCCATTGTCTAGAATGACGGACCCATCAGATTTAGAATAATTAGCGAGCCATTGTTTTTTTGCTGTCAAAGGTTTTTGGCTAGGATGAAAAATTGTACCTATTTCCGAACCATCCATAATTTTATTAATTATTTGGTCTATGTTGCCAGATGCTATAATTGAAGTTGTTCCAGATGACGAGGCAATTTTTACAGCATTTAATTTTGTTTTAAATCCTCCTGTTCCATATGTACTTTTAGAATTAAATTCAATGTCAGACATAGAAAGTTCATCTGCATTACATTCTTTTATAAGTTTGGCATTCTTGTCAGATTTTGGATCTTTATCAAATAACCCATCTTGATCAGTTAAAATCACCATTAAATCTGCATCAATTAAATTGCAGACCATAGCAGCAAGAGTATCGTTATCACCAAACCGTATTTCATCTGTAGCCACAACATCGTTTTCATTAATTATTGGTATAGCCTTAAATTCTATGATTTTTTGAATAGTTGCCTTTGCGTTTAGATATCTTTCTCTATCAAGCAAATCCTGGTGTGTTAATAAAACTTGCGCAGTCAAGATATTAGATTTTTGAAAAGAGTCTTCATAAATCCCCATCAACTGTTGTTGACCAATAGCAGCTAATGCCTGTAGTGATTCAAGGTCATCGGGCCTGTTTTTTATATCCAGAAGATTTTGTCCTTGGCTAATTGCACCTGATGTGACAATGGTAATTTGTTTTCCTTGCTTGTTTGCAAGTGTAATTTGTTTAGTCCAATCTAAGATTCTTTTTTCTGATAATAATCTATCTTCACTAATTAGAGAGCTCCCAATTTTTATCACTATTTTTTTGAAGTTATCAATATTTCTTTTCATTTTTTTATATATCCAAAAATTTCATTACATAGTAATTCTAACCCAGTATTATCAATTGCCGAGACAAAGAATTTTTTATTTTTAATTTTATCATTTAAATAATTTTTCAAATTTTTCAAATCTATATTATCTAGTTGATCTATTTTATTAAAGACAAACCATTTATCTTTTTTGCTTAACTCATCATCATATTCTTCAAGTTCTTTTCTGATTGTAGCAATATCTTTTATTGCATCATCTGGTTCGCCACTTGAAACATCAATTACATGAAGCAAAAGCTTCGTTCGTGATATATGCTTTAAGAATTGTATACCTAACCCAGCACCTTTTGAAGCACCTTTAATTAGACCCGGTATATCCGCCACAACAAACTTCTCAAAATCGTTAAGGAGAACAACACCTAAATTTGGGCTAATAGTTGTAAATGCATAATCAGCAACCTTAGGCTTGGCCATACTGATGGCACTTAATATTGAACTCTTGCCAACATTAGGAAGCCCAATTAAACCAACGTCTGCTAGAACTTTTAATATAATCTTTAATTCTTTTTCTTCACCACTTTTACCTTTTGTTGTCTTCCGTGGAGCTCTGTTAGTAGATGATTTAAAATGGGTATTACCAAAACCATATTGACCTCCAGTAACAATCTTAATTGATTGTTGGTCATTATCTAAATCACAAATTAATTCTTCTGTCTGTATATCATAGATCATACTCCCAACTGGGACTTTTATAATCAAATCATTACCAGTTTTCCCTTTTTTGTTTTTACTGAGTCCTGACCCACCATTTTCAGCTATAAATTTATTTTTATTTCTAAAATCTGCAAGTGTATTTAAACTGTCAGTAGCTTGAATAATGATGGATCCACCATAACCACCATCGCCACCATCTGGACCACCAAGTGGGATATATTTTTCTCTCCTAAAGCTTAAACAACCTTTGCCACCATCTCCAGCTTTCACCAAGATTTTGGTTTCATCAATAAATTTCATATTAAAAATTAATTAAAAGAGAATTTAAGAAGTACTATTTTTTGTGGGGAGTACACTAACATAAGAGTGTTTACCAGGGCCTTTTTTTTGAAAAAAAACATAACCATCAGATTTAGCGAACAGAGTATGGTCTTTTCCGCAGCCTACATTTTCTCCTGCTTTCACAGGTGTGCCTCTTTGTCTAATAATTATGTTGCCAGCTTTTACAAATTCACTGCCAAACTTTTTAACACCCAGTCTTTTTGATTGAGAGTCTCTACCGTTTTTAGTGCTGCCACCAGCTTTCTTATGAGCCATATCTTAACCTAGTAAATATTATTTAATTGATTCAATTTTTACTTCTGTAAACCCTTGTTTATGACCATGTGATCTCATATAGTGTTTTCTTCTTTTGAATTTCACAACTCTAATCTTTTTATATCTACCATGACGCTTAATTGTCCCTGTAACTTTTATTTTAGATGTTTTTGAGGTAGCCAACTCGGTATTTTTTTCATCAAATGCCATAAGGACTTCACCAAATGATATCTTAGCTCCTTCTGGAGAAGAAATTTGGTCAATTCTGATTAAGTCACCTTCAGCGACCCTATATTGTTGACAGCCATTCTTGATAATTGCATACATGGTAGTACTCTCAAAGAACATGATTTTAGCGTGTATTTTCTATTTAATAAATAGTTTATTGATAAAAATTATATAAATCATCTATTCTTAGCAAAGACTGCCTTTTAGTAGATGTATTTGGATAATCCTATAAAATAAAGAAATGGATTTAGAAAGCGTAAAAAAACACATCTCCAATGAATTAGTATCCCTTGAAACAGAGATTCAGAGAAGAATAAAGACTAAGGTAGAGTTAATTAATACATTAAGCCAACACATATTATCTGGCGGTGGAAAAAGATTACGACCAACCATACTATTTTTATCCAATAAAGCATGCTCAAAAATAGAGACTAATTTGGTAGATGCAGCAGTGGTGGTTGAATTTATTCATGCCGCCACATTACTACATGATGATGTAGTAGATGAATCTAAAATAAGGCATGGAGAAAAAACAGCAAATGATATATGGGGTAATCAGGGAGCTGTTTTAGTTGGTGACTTTTTATATTCACGTGCTTTTGAAATAATAGTTGAAATAAATAACCCCAGAGTTTATGAAAGTCTNGCATATACAACAAATATAATTTCACAAGGTGAGGTTCTACAATTAATGAATCTCAATAACATAGATATGAATGAAGAAACATATTTGGAAATAATTTTTATGAAGACAGCTAAATTATTTGAAACTTCTGCTGAGATCGGAAGTATACTTTCTGGCGATAATAAAGAACAATCAAAATCATTTGCTNAGTTTGGTCTTCATTTTGGAATAGCTTATCAATTAAGAAATGATTTTCTAGATTATTTTGGTAATAAAAAAATCACAGGGAAGAATCTCGCAGAAGATTTTTCAGAAGGCAAACTGACTTTACCATTAATACGTGCTATGAAAGTAGTAAAAAATTCTGAAAAGAAATTAATACAAAACGCATTAACGCAAGGTGATTTAAAAAGAACAGATGATATTTTACAAATACTTAAAGACAATAATATCNGTGATTATATTCAAAATAAAATCATNTCAGAAACAACAAATGCGATTGAAGCATTAAAAAAAGTAGATGACAGCACATATAAAGAATCCCTCGTTAACCTTGCTCATTACTGCACAAAGAGAGAAGTATAAACTAGTAGTTTGGCAATAATTTTCTCTTCTTTAAAATTTCTGTGAGAGTTTTACCTTCTGAATAACCATCCATAAATTTTTTACCCAACCCTAACTTCATTAGAAAGTAACTAATTTTTGGATAACCATATAATAGCTTTGAGGCTTTTTTATATAAATGTAATTCATTGGTTATTTTTTTTAAGAAAGAGTTATAAAAATATTTAGCATCATATCTGTCTTCTTGTTCACTTTTAATAATGGATTTTGCGGCATACTTTCCAGAAACAATTGCATTATAAATGCCTTCCCCAAGAAGTGATTCTGATAGCCCTGCAGCATCGCCAACAAGAAAGATTTTATCAATTAGAGATATATAGTCTAATCCCTCTGTACCTATAGGAAACCCTGTAATATTTTCAATATTTTCTGTTTTAAATCTTGAATAAACAAAATCATAAAGATCTTTTTTTCTTGTTTTAATACTATTTTTATTATTAATTAAATTACCAATACCAACATTAAAATGATTTTCTTTTGGAAATATCCAGGCGTATCCTCTATCATTAAAAATAAATTCAGTTTTAATTTTTTTGTTCTCTTCAGTCTTGGGAACTAATCCTTCAAATGCATATACTGGATTTTTATAGGAAAGTTCAGTTGTAAGTTTTCTTACAATACTATTAGCGCCGTCTGCTCCAATCAGATAAGAAGACTCATACCTAACATCATCAGCATATAAAAAAACCTTATCCGAGTCATATTCAATACTTTTTATTTTATTTACTTTTTTAAAGTGCGTGCCTGTTTTTAATGTTTCATTGAAAAAATAATTGTCAAAGTCTTCTCTGATTACCATAATGCACGAACCCATCTCATTTTTAAGCTCAACTTTTCTATGTTTATCAAACCTAAATACCATTTCGTAAGAGCAATGTTGTATCAAGTGACTTATATCAATTGGTAACTGATCTAGTGCTTTTATTGTTATCCCACCAGCACATGGTTTATGTCTAGGAAAATCATGTTTGTCCAATAATAGGACACGCTTGCCATGCTTCCTTAATTCAAAAGCACAAGAACAACCAGCTGGCCCTGCACCAACTATAATCACATCGTATCTTTTTAGTTCATTTGTTCCAAAATGGGGCATATTAATCACCAATTTAATGCACTACCACATATTAAATCATAATTGATAATGTAGTTTTTTTATAATTCCATTAATTAGGCACTTTTTCAAAGCCTTTATAAAAAAAATATAATGTCCTTAATATGGCACAGTTTGTGCATGCTTATATTGATGAGGAGATATTATTATGAAAAAAATTAAATTGTTGTCGCTATCTTTGGCACTACTTCTTTTTGGTATGTTACCACAAGAAACGATGGCGGCTGAAAGTGCCTTGGATACAGGGGATACGGCTTGGATATTAACGTCTACAGCACTAGTACTTTTTATGACTATTCCAGGACTGTCATTTTTTTATGCAGGATTGGTTAGGAGTAAAAATGTTTTATCTATACTTATGCAATGCTTTGCACTCACTTGCCTAGTGTCAGTTTTATGGGTTGTGTTTCTCTATGATTTTGCATTTGGTGGAGGAGGAGGACTCAATAGTCTTATTGGAAATATTGGATTCTTAGCACCTATTGCAAGAGACAGTATGGTTGGAACCATACCTGAAAGTCTCTATGCGATGTTTCAATTAACTTTTGCAATAATAACACCAGCACTTATCGTTGGTGGTTTTGCAGAGAGAATGAAATTTTCATCAATGATTATGTTTAGTATGTTATGGATGATATTTGTTTATGCTCCTATTACTCATATGGTTTGGGGTGGAGGATTTTTAGCTGATATGGGATTAATGGACTTTGCTGGTGGTACAGTAGTTCATATAAATGCCGGTGTCGCAGCTTTAGTAGCAGCAGTTGTCATGAGAGAGCGTAAAGGTTTTCCAAAGACACCTATGCCGCCACATAGTCTTCCAATGACTGTTGCTGGCGCATCAATGCTCTGGGTTGGATGGTTTGGTTTTAATGCTGGNTCAGCAGTTGCCGCAAACCAAGATGCTGGAATGGCTATGTTGGTTACACATATAGGAGCTGCTACAGGTTCACTTGGTTGGATGTTTAGAGAATGGTATAAGCAAGGCAAGCCAAGCGTATTAGGCATCGTAACTGGTATGGTAGCAGGCCTTGGAACAATAACACCTGCATCTGGTTTTGTTGGACCTATTGGAGCCCTAATTATCGGTTCTTTGGCTGGTGTAATTTGCTATGAAGCAACACAATACATCAAGAAAGGNTTAGGAATAGATGATTCATTNGATGTATTTCCAGTTCATGGAGTAGGTGGAATATTGGGTACTACATTGACAGGTGTTTTTGTAGCAGCATCTTGGGGTGGTGCAGGATTACCAGAAGGTGTATCAATGGGATCACAGGTCATGGTCCAAATTATAGGAGTAATAACTACAGTAATTTGGTGTGGTTTTTTCACTTACGTCATACTCAAAGTAGTTGATAGCTTAAATGGATTACGCCTTAGTGAAGAAGATGAGGAAACTGGGATTGATCTTACGCAGCATGGAGAAGCTGGTTATAATGACTAATAATTCCTAACAATAATAAGTGCATGGCGAGGCTGAAAACAGTACTCGCCATGTTCAGTTTCAGAGTTTGTTGTTGACTCTAATAACTTCACTTTTTAATATTCCATCATCTTCTAAATCAAAGACACGATAACCAGGGTTTGTTGAATGGTCTAACGCAAACTTTTTTGCATGTGGCTTGAACTGATAACATGTTGATGGAGTAGTGAAAATTTGTGTATTACCCAACTGAACTACATGCTCTTGATGAACATGTCCTGAAGACACAGCTTTGACATTAGAATTATTTTCAATTAAATTTTTTACTTTTTCAGGATTCTCTATTCTCATTCCATCCATCCAATCTGAATCAATTTTTACCAGAGGATGATGCACAAAAATAAGGAAATTTTTTTCTGGGTAAATACCCAATAACTGTTCAAAATTGAAAATCTCTTGTTCATCTAAAGCACCTTCAAGAGCACCATTTTTTTTTGAGTTAAACATAAAAATTATCCAGTGGTTATAGACCATAAAGTTATCATTGTAAAAATTTGGTTTCTCGCTTAACCATTGGATTTCAGTTAATGAATCATGATTTCCTGGCACTAAAAAAATTGGACAACCTATTGGTTTTAATAAAACACTTAAATGCTCGTAACCTTCGTGGGATTCATCCATGACAAGATCTCCAGTTAATACTAAAGCATTAAGGTCATTATGTTTATCTTTGATAGTATTAATTATTCTTTGTGCTGATTCATAAGTATTGATATCATGAATCAATGTCGATTTATTAGCGGATAGATGTAGGTCTGTGATTTGAATTATTTTAAGAGCGTTCATGCATTTTCCCTAAACTATTGTATATATTATGAGTGATTTTAAATTAAGTCCATCTGATTTTGCCTTTGCATATGATGGTTGTAAGCGTTGTTTCTATTATAAAGTCGTAGAGGGGAGAAAAGCCCCACTGGCTCTACCCAGCATATTCAAAAAAATTGACCAATTAACAATTGATTTTTTTGAAGGGAAGGATGTTAGAGAAATTGACAAATCACTACCACCAGGGAGGGTAATTTTTGGAGATAGAAAAGTTAGATCTAAACCTTTGAGACCTAATGATGGAAAATCAGAGCATAGGTGTATCATAAATGGAAAAACAGACACCATTGTAGAATTTGAAGATGGAACCTATGGAATAGTGGATTTTAAAACCAGTGCGATAAATGATAAAAAAGCAAAAATTTATTCTAGGCAGTTACATGCTTATGCAATTGCACTCGAAAATGCCGAGACTGGTTTTACCCAGTTGTCTCCTGTCTCTAAACTTGGATTATTTGTCATGGAGCCACATGCAATTGAGGATCCAGGTACTGGTGAGCCAGGTACTGATAAACATGAACTAGCTTTAATGACAAAAACTAAATGGATAGAAATACCCAGAGATGATGAAAATTTTAAGAAATTTCTTTCAGAAGTAGCAGACCTTTTAGGGGCGGGTAGTCCACCAGTTTCAAAAGAGAAAATACAGAAATGGGACTGGGATGGTTGTGAAGGATGTTATCAGTGGTGCGACAGAAAGCCAAAATAAACAATTCCATAAATAAGTTTGGCGGTTAATGCATGACATCTCTAAAATTTGTGCTATATTAGCAGCTTATGAAAAAAGATATCCACCCAAAATATCAGCCTATTATATTTCATGATGTCTCATGTAATAAGAGTTTTCTTATTTCATCTACATTAAATCCAAAAGAAAAGATGCAATATGAAGATGGAAATGAGTATCCAGTTTTCAAGGTTGAAACGTCATCTGAATCTCATCCGTTCTATACTGGCAAAGGAAGAATGGAAACAAAAGAAGGTAGGATAGCGAAGTTCCGTAAAAGGTACACGTCTGAACCAAAAACGGAAGAAAAAATTGAGCCTAAAATCGAGTCAAAGGTAGACGTCAAGCCTGAAGAAAAAGCAGAAATTAAAACCGAACCAGTTTTCGAACCTAAAATCGAAGAACAAGTAGAAACTAAAATCGAAGAACAAGTAGAACCTAAGATTATAGAAAAAATTACAGAAAAACCCAAAGCCA
>NZWU01000011.1 GCA_002701705.1 Gammaproteobacteria bacterium | reverse complement strand
TTATAAAATCATCAACTAATAAAATTGATAATATTGGTTATAAAATGAAGAACATGAAGATTACTGTTTTTGGTCACGCGGGTAATTCATTTGGAAAAGAGATGCTTTCTGGCTCTTTGAAGATTTATGGTAACACGCTTGATTACACAGGAGCTGGAATCAGAGGTGGAAATATTTTAGTTCATGGAAGCACTGGCAAATTTCTTGCTGGAAAACCTATTGGTAAAAATGAAGGTATGCTGGATGGCCTGATTTACATACATGGAAATGTAGGTGACTATTCTATCGAAAGAATGAGGAGAGGTATTATTGTTATAAATGGAGATATAGGTAGTTATTGTTGTAGTAACATGATTTCTGGCTCAATCCTCATTAAAGGGAAGATTGGGAATCATTTTTGTGATGGAATTAAACGTGGAACAGTTATAACAACTCAAAAGAAAACTACATTGAACTATATTCCAACAAATAATTCTAATCTTAGTTTTTTTAATTTTTATATGAAAAAATTATATGGAATCATTGGAAAAAAAATATTTCCAGATAGAATAAAATTACAAAGGTTTTATGGTAGGCAAGATAGTGAGAGCTTATCTGAGATTTTCCTAATTAATAAATAAGTTTTACCAATTATAATCTTTTACAAGTTTTTCAAAAAAATTGATCATTTTGTTGCTTGAAAAATCACGTTTACCTTGAGCAAAATATAACATTTTTCCTTCAGGGCTGATTAAAAAAGTTGAAGGTATTCCAGCTATATTCCAATCAGGTGGGCCTAATTCTAAATCCATATCTATTAGTATTGGAAAAGAGACAGGGTTACGTTTTAGAAAATCATTTATTCCTTCCGGTCCAGGTCCTGCATGTATGCCAATAACTAGAAATTTTGTTTTGTCCATATGTATGGACGCTGCTTCAAGACTTGGCATTTCCTCAAGACATGGATGACACCAAGTTGCCCAAAAATTAAGTAGAATGAATTTTCCTCTAAAACTTTTTAATTCATAAAATTTTTCATCAAGTCCAATAAGTTCAAAATCAGGCGCAGTATCTTGGTTTGGCATAGGATTCATTAAACGAGTTGAATCTGAACTGATATGCAATGGTGCCAATAATAAAAAAATGACAAGCAAATATGAGATATTTTTATTCAAAATTTAGTATTTGAGTTTATTTTCATGGAACCAATTTGGGTCTTCTAGTGANACATCACCTATAGGGGCAGCATGTGCATCTAAAATTAGTTCATCAAAATTAGATCCTGTTAAAGTTTTTAAAAACTCAACAATATTATCTACTTCTTCTTCTGTTAAGTTTAATGGCCTAATGAGAGGGCTTAAAACCTCATTTTCGACGCCTCCTTTGTTGTAAAACTGAACTACCTCTTTAAGGGTTACNAGCGCTCCATTATGCATATAAGGCGCTGTTAATTCCACATTCCTTAATGGAGGTGTCCTAAATTTCCATCTGTCGTGTGGGTCTTGAGTTATCTTGTATAATCCAAGATCATTAGGTGAAATCTCAGGAGTAAATTTTGAACCTGCATATGATGACGTGTCTACTTCTACTACAATCCCAGCACCCAAGGTAATCATTTTCTTTTCAGGCTCTTTATGCATCGTTGCCTGATAGCCAATACCAGTGTTATGAAGTTTTTCATCAGTAAATAGAGCATGGTCTTCCTTAATCAGATGGCAAGTAATGCACTGTCCCTTACCTATAAATAAATCAAAGCCCTTTTTAGCTTTACTTGAAATAGCTCTATTATCTTTTCCGTAGTACCACCTATCAAATGCTGAATCACCGCTGATTAATGTATATTGATATGATGCTAATGCCCTACTGATTGTTTCTATTGATGGTCCAACACCAAAAGCTTCTTCAAANAAACCTTTATAATCAGGGATGGCATTAAGTTTATTGATGATATAGCCAGGAGATGGATTATCCATTTCATTATGTGCTAGCAAAGGTCCCCAAACCTGGTTTTCAAGAGTGTTTTCTCTAGCATCATGAAACAAACGGGTTAAAAATCCTGTGTTCACAACTGTTGGAGCATTGCGTGGCACAGATCTACCTTCTGTGCCAACTGCTGTTTTTAGTTCATTATGCGCAAAGCCCATTTCNGCAACATGGCAGATGGCACATGAGATTGTATCTGTATGGGACAATCTTCTATCAAAAAATAATTTTCTTCCTAAAGCAATTTTTTCTCTCGTGAGAGATGCTTCTTTTGTAAGAATAAGTTTTGGCAGACCGAGTTGTTTTTTTTGTGTAAACTTTATTAAATCTGCTGCTTTTCCTTCTCTGGTTAAGCTTTTAGTTCTACTGACATAATCTTTACTTTCATAACCTTCTTTATAGTCACCAGGCTCTGCCAGTTTTGCTCCAGACTCATTAGAAGTGCTTACGATAATTTTAGAACCATTCTCGGTCCGTTTATCCAATAAAGTTTTAATATCATTGATTAAAATATCTGAATGCAGAAAAGACACACTATAAATATTTCTAATTGATTTATCTTTATCAATTAAAAATACTCGTAAAATATGTGAAATNGAACCAAGATAATTTCCTTCGCTATCATAGTCTTTAATAATTCGTTGATTATAGTTAGTGAGTATAGGGTCAAGTGTTTTCTGAGAATCAGTTGTTATAAAATTCCAATTGAGTACATCGTTTTGAGTACCTGCTCCATAGAGTTTCATAACTTCAGGAGTATCATTATTAGGGTCAAAGCTCACACTTAATAAACTGACATGTTTNCCAACTTCTGGTTCTTCTATAAGTTTATTTTTTATTTTATGAAAAACCGCTGTGGCGAGAGGACAACCATTTATATCTTGGCATGTGCTGTACATGAAGTTAAGTAAAACAATCTTGTTATCGTATAGCTTATGTAAGGTTGTATTATTTGAATTTTGATCGATCACCCTGCCATCAGAAGCATCATTATATTTTGAAAGTTTGTATGATCCAGGTATCGGTGCGTCAAAAGTAAGTTTATTGTAACCAGGAGCCAGTATCTCAGTCGTATACGAGGCATCTTGAGTGACGGCACTTCCACAGAAAAATACCAGTGCTAGCAAATATAGGCGACTTGTCTTCATATGTTTATATACTTTACATGATTTTAGTAAGATTTTTAATGAGAATTATACATAAAAATAGGCCGCTTACTGAGGTAAGCGGCCCAACGTTACAGCCATATTACGTTATTAACCACCAATGAGGGTGTTCTAATAACTATGACCGAATTTTATCGGCTAAGTTCTGCCAAATTTTTACTATTTTCAGGTGTTTTAGCATACAAAGAATACGCACCAAATCTCATTTGATGAGGCATTCCAAGTTTCTGAGCACCAAAGTCTATAGTAAATTTATGACTTAAACTGCCACCTTCAAAAGTGAAAGCTTTAAAGAATTGAGGTACGCCCTCTTTTCCTTCAGCTCCTGCTTCATTAGGTTTGTCCCAATTGGCTAAGAGTGATGAGGTAAAGTATATACGTTTACCATCCCAACTTTGTGAAAGCATATTAACTTGATCACCAATTTTGTGTTCAAATGCTAGTTCAGCGTTATGTGGGTTTGTAATATCAAACACTCTTGTCATACCATCATTCCATGTATTAACCCATAGATATTTATCATCTGCNGAGATTGAAATATCAACAGGTAAAGGAATTTTAGCTGGATCACTAATAGTACCTACAGCCTCAGTATGCCAGTCATTATCTTTTTCATAAATCAGCCATATTTGAGATGTAAGTGCTGTTGTAGTGAAACAGTAGTTATGGTTTGAGCCCCAAGCACAACGTATTTCAAGTGGTGCTCCTGGAACATCAAAAATTTTTCTAGGTTTACGTGAATGTAAATCCCAAACTACAACGGTGTTACCAAAACGTTTCATCGCTTCAGCATCGCCCATAAGTTTTCCAAGATTCATCATGTAATTATTCCATCCTGTAAATGAAGATGTGATCATTACATTTCTTCTTGGTAGTGCACGTACATCATAACCATAACCATCGGCAAGTTGTCCTGTTTTCACAGCGCCGTTNAGGTCTTCGTCATGAGGCATATGGTGTGTTGCCACATACGTACCGTCGTTAGTATATTCAACAAGTGCAGTTCTACCACCAAAGTCTTGGTTGTTAGAAAGACCAGAAATCATCATTCTTCCTGGTAGTGCATATGTTGTGTGAGGTCCAACAATCCCACCACTAGCTTTTACAAAGTCGGTTATGACTTTAGTTAGGCGTGGTTTAGAAGGNTTTGAGTGGACATCAAAAATGAATATTTTACTGGTATCTAAAGTTGCAGCCCANAGATAATGCCTATCATCTGTAAAACCAGAATGATGTGCTTCGTTACGACCCCCAACTGAAGTATGTCCGATTACATTGCCATAGTGAGGTGAAGCCGGATTAACTGCTACTGTAACCAGTTTATCTTGTTCATCTCCTACACCGACTTGTCCTAAAGTCCATACATAGACATAGTCCTCTTGNCCAACAATTTTGGCCATGTATGGTGACATGCAAGTTTCATCAGAAATTGCATGGGTTGGAACAAGCACTAAGGCTAGAAAGCTAGACATCAACATACCATAGAACATTGAGATAAGTTTCCTTATTTTCATTTTTTGCGCGCTCCTATGTTTTGTTTACTTCTATTAAATTTAAATTTAACAAGAGGACCATCGTTAAATGGTCCTCTGTTCTTATGTGTCTTCAAGTCCAATTACTTAGAAACTCCAAGTAAGAGCTCCACCTAAGTGGAATGAAGAAACAGTTGCTTTACTGTGATCAGTTGATCCACAACCAGCGTGCGCTAGTCCACCAGCAATTGCAGTACCTAAAGCGGCACTGTTAGCCCATGGTGATGATGCACCTAGAGCTGCTGTTTGGTTAGCACCAAAACACTTGTCTTCTTCAAGTTGGAATGCAACATGAAGGTCAAGGTTAAGAATTGGAGCTAAGAATCCATCGATTCCAACNCCNGCTGCTATACGNTGTTTGTAGATAACTGGTGTTTCCATTGCTTGGAAATANGACATAAAGAGTGGGTACATTGGTGAAGAATATGTTCCACCACCAGTGTTTACACCACCGATTGTCGCTACTTGCACACCCGCACTAACGGATTTAAGCAATGGGTCATCAGCGTAACCATATCCAAGTCTCCATTTTATTGGACCTTGGGTTAATTGAACCCCTAAAGACCATACTTCTTGGTCTTCATAGAATTCATTCCAGAAACGAGCATCTGACCATTTCTTACGAGTCCAATCAAGCATAACCAATAGGTTGCCATCCATTAAACCATCGTAAGCAAGACCAAGACCAATATTCCATGGTTGCTCTATTCTTACATCTTGTCTACATACACTTCCAGNCGTTTGGTTACAAATCATACCATCACCAACTGATGGGAAGAATGATCCTGGACCAGCCAGTGAACTAAACGCTGTTTTACCATGCATACTGGTCACATGTAAATTATCATATTCATGTGGTTGTTCAGACTGTATGTAAGCTGCTGCCATTAAACCAGGCATAACTTTCATACGAGTACCTAAGGTACCTCTGAAACCAATATCATGTGTCATACCGCCAGAACCAGTTAAACCTGCTTCTAACATAGCGTATGTAATTGTCATTGACAGACCAACATCAACATTTGGTGTCAAGTGCATTCCAACACCTGCGTTTACACCTAAGTTGATCAGCTCTGCTGCTGCACCTAATGTATTTGAATTGTGTTTGTAATCAACACCAATACCTGATGTTGCTGAAACACCAACACCAAGAACTACAGGTATACCAAGACCACTTAAGTCTTGAGTAGCCGCAATTGTTGGTACTGCATATACATCAGCTTTAGACATCGCATCAAACGCATAACTCCCAGCTGCATTGCCGAGTGCTGTTGTGTTAACTAGCGATGTTACTTCGCCTACAGCGTATCCTGCTGAACCATCATGCTGCATACGAGCACGTGGCATATAAAAAGTAGCCCCAAACATAAACTTAGTCCCACCGTAGTAGGTTGTTAATGTTGCAGGGTTACCAAAAACCGCAGATACGGGATCTTCTACATGCGCAATACTAGTACCTGCCATAGAAGCAGATGCACCGTGTAGTACGTTGTGCAGATCAAACCCATGCGGTCCAGCGATTGCACCAGCTGATCCTAACGATAAGGCTGTACCTACCGCTGCTCCTAGCTTCCAATCGCTCTTTCTTTGAGTTTTCATATAATTTTCCCTCATTTATATATATATATAATGTCTTATAGTTGTAGGTTTTTTTCCCTTGAATTGAAGATAAGAAAAATGATTTTTATCTCCCCCCTACATTAAGTCCTTTCAATAAGACCTTTTTATTGTTTTACGTAAGTATCCGAAAACCCCATATATTCACAAACGAATATACAGAAATTTTCAAATTCGTTTACCCCTCGTCTCCTGGTCCGTAGTTTCCATCTTCAAACCATTCCCAAGGTCTGTTACCAGCAACTTTTATGAACAAGTATACACTGATCATATTAGCCACTATCAATAGAAAACCTATCAATAATGCCGCTGGCCAGTTAGCGCCAGCCATTGAGCCGACTGCAAAACTGAAACCCGGAAACATGCTGCTGAAGAAGTAGTAACACGCTATCCAAAACGCTACCATGACATACGTGCCCTGAGCTGTTTTACCGAATAGAAATCCCATAATTTACTCTCCTCTTTATTAGCATTTTACGATATAGTAATAATTACTATACCCATTTACCGTCTTACTAAAGTAATACAGTTTAATTTTGNTGTAAACCTTAAATNCTTATTTTGGTGTGAAAAANAGGCTAAAACAGAGATATATCAATAAAANTNNCTTATTTGTTNCTCTCGTCNGTAAATTTATCAAAAAATATATCTTTTGTGNTGANTCCATTTTTTTCTAGCACNGCTTGTGCTGCATCTACCATGGGNGGNGGACCACATAAATANGCTTGCCANCCNTCTATTTTTATTCCNTGNCGTTNAATGTATTCCTTTTCGAAGAAATCAGTGACCAAACCCCTNGCTCCACTCCAGTCACTATTTTCAGGCTCCATATTTAGCACTGGTATAAAATCAAAATTAACTTTTTTATCCCATTGATCTTTAATTTTATTTAATTCTTTCAAACAATATAAGTCTTCTTGTGTTCTTGCTCCGAATAAAAAGATCACATCTCTTTCAATATTATTTTTTGCTGCATCCTCGAGTAATGCTTTGATAGGGGCAAGCCCACTTCCTCCAGCAATACATATAAATGGTGTCTTCTTTTCCCTTAGATAAAATGATCCAAATGGACCATTGATGATAACGCATTCATCTGGATCTCTATTTTCATCAAATAACCATTCTGTAAACTTACCNCCAGNNACTTTTCTGATAAAAAAAGTAAACTCTCGTGGTTTTGCATTATGTGGTGCAGAAGCAAATGAGTAAGAACGTGGCCGATCTAACCCTGGAATAGATAACTCAGCCCACATACCAGCGATTTCNTCATGNNNAACNTCATTATCTGTTTCGATAACAATTTTCATAATATCACTGGTTAACATTTCAGCTATTTTAATGGTCGCATTATTTTTTTTCGCTATTGGTCGTTCTTCTAAGTCCCCTAATTCAACCTCAATAATACTATCCATTGTAGGGCGTGCTTGACAAGCTAAGATATAATCATTCTCTAGTTCATCTTTAGAAAGGGTGTATGAGTAATCGGAAGTTGGTTTTATCTTCCCTTTGATGAGCTTACATTTACATGTACTGCAGGTTCCAAACTTACAGTCATGTGGCCAATCAAGGCCTTGTTCTAATGCTGCCGAAAGAATACTTTGATTCTGTTTTACAAGTATCTGCTTGTTGATTGGCAGTACAGTTATGTGGCTATCTTTTGGCGTCGTTCCATAAAACCACAGATATTTATATAAGTTCACCATAATTTAAAATCGTTAAATTGTAAAAATTGAAAGCACAAATAACATAGCATTTTGGTATAAAAAAAGAAACCTCAATTAAAAATTGAGGTCTCTTAAACATTAATTAATTAATACTAGTTTAAAAATTTANCCAGCATTAATTGCTATGTTTCTAATAGTNCCNCCATCTGCATCAGCTTTTGTGCACATGCAAGAAAATGGNTTTATAGNNTCTTTACTGGTTGNNGGNTGAGTCTGAACAGCAGNAAACCACTTATTAANACGTGCTCTTGAGCTGACAGCATTACCTTTTCCAGAGTTTGTAGCAACTTGACATACAGCAGCCCACACACAGTCGGCAAGCGTATATGTTCCACAAACATAGTCTCCTCTCAGATTACCTTCAGAAGCTCCTAGAGTTTCTTCAAGTTGATCTAATGATGCACTAAGGCTAGCGTCGTCACCACAATCAGTTTGTGCTGCAACACCAACTTCTCTCCACATGCGTGCTCTTGTAACGCCATTTCTGTGTACAAGTGAATTACCAAAGCCTTTATCATCAATATAAGATAAGCATGAAATAATTCCAAAGTTAGTGCATGAACGATCTTTAAGAACAGGTCCTATTCCTAAAGGCGAGATACTACGAATTTCTGATCCAGCGCCCCAGTCTGATACGACATGAGCGTTGATATCAACCCCTTTGTTACCAGCTGCAATTAAACATGCATTGGTGTGAGGGCATCCTGGATGTCCATACAAGTCTTGAACATCTCTTAAATGATCTCCGATTGGCATAATAGTTTCCCCCTTATTATGTTTTTGTTTGATTTTAAGTTTTTAAAAACTTATTCTTCTATCTTTAAAGCNCCNGACGGACATTTGNCCACNGTTGCCNTAATATTTTCTTCTGTNTCAGCAGTCTGATCTATCACAAATTGTCCATCGACAACTTTAAATACATTAGGCGAGCCTTTTACGCACTCACCTGCGTGTGAACAAATATCTGCATCATATGTAACTTTCATTCTTCTCTCCTTTTTGGATTTTGAACAAGTAAGGTGTCTTCCTTTTGAGAAGACACCAAACTCTATTAACCCATACGGTTACTTCTTAGCTGACCTTAATCCAAGGTCTGTGTGACCTGCATCTGCAAGAGTGTCACCAACAAAAGGCGTACCTTCATAGTTTTGCTCTTTGTTGATTCTGCGAGCAATCGCTTGCTCCTCATCTGTTGCATAATGTAGATCCCATGCAGCTAATCTTTTACGCATATACCAGTGCCAAATTGGCGGTACAAGTGCGATGAAGAATACTACAAAGTAACCCCATCCTGTGTTAGGGCAACCAACATTTTCTAGTTCCCAAAAATGGGTTTCNCCNCGATCATGGTGGTCAGCTTGACGACCAATTTCNATGAAGAACCAGCTTGTGAAACAAGTTGAATTATCCCAGTTATGGCGATAATCAATTGGTTGATCTTTCACACGGATTAAACCGTAGTGCTCTAGGTAATTTAAAGCTTCTAGTTCGAAGTTTGAAATNNCCCAAATANNNGCTAAAACTGCCATACCNATCCAGCCNCCTGCCATAAAGAACAAAGCAACTGTTGGAACAGCTAATAGATAACCACGTATCCAACGGTTTTGCCATGAAATAAAGCCTACGCCCATACGAGCTAGTCTTTCTTTTTCCATGTTATATAAAAATTTTGATTGACCAAAATAAGAAAGTGGGTAGTGTCCATAAATCGTGCGACCGCGAGGTGCAGTTGCAGGATCATCTTCACATCCAAGTTCTAAATGATGGTTGTAAACGTGCGCATAACAGAAATGTGCAGAACCTGATAGACCCATCATAGTACGCGAAATTATGAAACTAAAACCTTTAGTATGTGATAATTCGTGTCCGTAGATGATTCCGATACCAATAAAGATACCAGACGACAAAGTCGCACCTATTAAGTTAACTGCAGTTATACCTTCATGCATGACTATTAGGCCAGGTAGCCCAAGAGCAGCACCAAGATCCATTATGACCGCACCTTCCGCTCCACCTAATGCCATGAAAGAATAAAGTCTCCATGCCATTATTAATTGGAACAGTGCGAATACAGGCAACATGAAATACATAGTAAGATTTTGGAAGGTTTTCCATCCAAGAGTCTCACCTGCTTCATTTTGCCCAATACCTGTGGTTTCAAACTTTGTAGCAACGTCTACAAGTAGACCTACAAAGAGTAGTATCACACCTAACCAAGCCATAAGGCCACCGATTAGGACACCGATTCCAGCTACTATAATTAGTATTGGAGCCAGCAGGTACCGTAAGTTTAGTAATATATTTCCGATCATCTTTACCTCCAGATAAATCGAAGCCGTTATCGTTCCCGTAAACTAACGTTTCAAAACCTACGCAAATACATCTGCGCAGGAGCCGGGATCCCTCGGGAGATTTATATCTCCCAATAATTAAATATTAGTATTCCTGGTGATGTGAGTCAAAACTAATTTTAACTATTTTATTTATATTAGAGTTTGCTAAAATACTGATCTTCTTAGAATTTATAACTTTATTTTTTAGCTCTATTCTAGATGTATTTTCGGTTATTATAATGGTCTTATGACTAAAGAAATTCTTATGTAGATAGATATGTATAAAAAAATCTTATTATTAATAGTATTGGCGTTCGGTGTTTTTTGGATGTCCATAAACACAAAGTCTTATGCCATGCCAAATGTAGAAAATGCTTTTACGAATGTTAGTTTCGTAAGTGAAAATAATGATAATCTGCGTTTAACTAAATTCAGAGGTAAAATTATAGTTCTCTTTTTTGGTTATGCGCATTGTCCTGATATATGTCCCACCACATTATTGGATATATCGAAGGCTATTACAGAGCTTGGTAAAGATGCTGATAGGGTTCAACCGATATTTATAAGTGTCGATTACAAAAGGGACACAGCTAAATCATTGGCTCAATATACTTCTTACTTTGGTCGCAGTATTTTGGGTATAACATCTGACAAAAAAAATATTGATAAAATAACTAAATTCTTTAAGACGTCTTATGCTTTATTAGACCATGAGTCGAAAGACTATTTAGTCGAGCATAGTTCAAATATCTACATTATCGATAAAAATCTGATTGTTAGAAGAATTATTTCCAATGGTTTGCCTTACTCTGAAATTACAAAAGCTATAAGAACTCAGTTCTGACAATCAATTCGGGGTCCAAGATGGATAAAAGTGGTTATAAAAGAAAAGATTCTAGGAAGAGTAATATTGCAAGAGGTGTTCTGGCGATGATACTGTTACTTCCACTCATATGGTTGATTATCATAATTATCGGAAATTTTTTTTGAATGTTAGCTAATCGTATTTGATATATTTAAATCTAGGGTCATCTGGCGTACCTTCAAGAGTTCCATCTTCATCGCCCGGTTTCCATTGAATAACTGACTCTATTTTCGTAGCNAAGAGGAAGTCTTTATCGGTAATTCCTTTTGCTGCATGATTTTGTAACTTAACAATCACAAACGCATATGATGCTGATATGTCAGGATGATGCCAAGCAGCTTCAGATAAATGTCCAACGGTAGATATCACCATCAATGTTCCTTTCCATCCACTGGTTTTATATTTTCTTCGAATCCAACCATTCTCATAATACCAATGAGGCAGATTTTTTTTTAAATATTCCTCTATTTCACTTTCTGTATAGGTCTTTTCTTCTGACATTTAGGCCCTCCTCATTTAACCGTATAACAACCCTGCTTGATTAGTCAATTAAAGAACATATAATTATTATAGTCATCAAATTATGGATACACACAAAAATGACATCGAAAAATAAATTGAAGTCTAAAACAAGCCTAAGGAATAAAGGCCGGAGAGTTAATCTTGATATACTCGAAAAATTAAAAAACCTCCTTAAAATAGATGTTTATAGAAGGGATCATTTAATTGAATATNTGCATCTGATACAAGATANCCTTGGTTTCATAAATTCAGATTACATGACAGCTTTAGCAGAGCTACTTCAAATTTCACAAACTGAAGTTTATGANGTTGCCACTTTTTATCACCACTTTGATGTTATTANAAATGATAAAGAAAAACCTCCTACACTTACTATTCGAGTTTGCGATTCTGTTACTTGCGCTATGAATGGCGCCGATAAACTTATAAAAAATCTTGATGGCTATTACAAAGGGACTGTTCGAATACAAAAAGTTCCATGTGTGGGTAGATGTGAATCAGCGCCAATAGCAGTAGTGAAATTTAATCCTGTTGATAATGCAGATTTACAGTCAGTAAAAAAAACAGTTGATGCGAAAAAATTTGATCCTCAAATACCTAATTATATAAACATGAAAGAGTATGTTAAAAATGGAGGATATAATCTTCTTAATAAAATCAAAGAAGGAAAAATTGATAAAGAAAAAATTATAAGTGAGCTTGAAGAATCAAATCTCAGAGGGCTTGGAGGAGCCGGTTTCCCTGCAGGCAGAAAATGGCGAATCTTAAAAGAACAGAAAGGAGAGAGGTTACTTGCAATTAATATAGATGAGGGTGAACCCGGAACATTTAAAGATCGTTTCTTTTTAGAAACTGATCCCCATAGATTTTTTGAAGGGATGTTAATAGCTTCTGAAGTTGTAGGGATTGATAAAATATACATATATCTTAGAGATGAATATGCTGCCACAAGAAAAATAATGACGGATGAGATACTTNAAATAGAAAAACATTTTTCAAGCTCCATACCTGAGATCGAATTAAGAAGAGGGGCCGNTTCATATATTTGTGGCGAAGAATCAGCAATGATTGAATCAATTGAAGGTAAACGAGGAATGCCTAGATTGAGACCACCTTTTGTCGCACAGGTTGGGCTATTTGGAAGACCCACCTTAGAACATAATATGGAAACTCTTTATTGGGTAAGAGACATCATTGAGAAAGGCTCTAGTTGGTTTACATCACACGGAAAAAATGGAAGAAAGGGTTTGAGATCATTTTCTGTCAGTGGAAGAGTGAATAATCCTGGTGTTCATATAGCTCCTGCTGGAATTACTGTCAAAGAATTGATTGATGAATTTGCTGGAGGAATGATAGAGGGACATGATTTTTATGGATATTTTCCTGGTGGAGCTTCGGGTGGAATCCTTCCGGCTTCTTTAGGTGATGTCCCACTTGATTTTGATACTTTAGAGGAGTTTGATTGTTTTATAGGTTCAGCCGCAATTATAATTCTTTCCCATCAAGATAAAGCTACTGATGCAGCAAGAAATACAATGCATTTTTTTGAACATGAGTCATGTGGTAAATGTACTCCTTGTAGAGTTGGAACAGCTAAAGCGGCTGTTCTCATGCAAGGTACGGACTGGAATATTCCTCTTTTAGAAGATCTTTCCCAGGTTATGACTGATGCTTCAATTTGTGGTTTAGGGCAGGCTGCAGCAAATCCAGTTAAATCCGTGATAAAATATTTTCCTGAGGAAATAAAAAATGGCAGTAAATCCTAAAGACATCCCCATCAATCAGGCTGTATCTATCACTCTTGATGGTAAGAAAATTAGTGGTTTTGAAAATGAAACTATTTTTAATATAGCTAAAAGGGAAGGTCTTTGGATACCTCATTTATGTTACAAAGAAGGCATGAGGCCTGATGGCAACTGTAGAGTTTGTATGGTTGAAATAGAAGGTGAACGTACACTCCAACCATCATGTGTTAGAACCATATCAGAGGGAATGATAATAAATACAACAAGTGATCGAGTAAAACACTCTCAAAAATTGGTTTTAGAATTATTAGATTCAGATATTTCAGAGATAGTTTATAATAAAAATAGCGAATTAAATTTATGGAAAAATCTTTTACAAGTAGGTAAGAGTCGTTTCCCCTCAAAAATTCAAGACAAACACGATGTAAGCCATCCAGCAATAGCTGTAAATCTTGATGCATGTATCCAATGTACTAGGTGTGTCAGAGCCTGTAGAGAAGAACAGGTGAATGATGTAATTGGTTATGCAAAAAGAGGCAATGAATCAGAAATTGTATTTGATTTAAATGATGCGATGGGTGAAAGCACGTGCGTAGGTTGCGGTGAGTGTGTTCAAGCATGTCCTACAGGCGCACTGATGCCATCAAAAAATGTAGCCTTAAATATACCTGACAAAAAAGTTGATAGTGTTTGCCCTTATTGTGGTGTTGGTTGTTTGCTTACCTATAATATCAAAGATAATAAAATTCAATATACGGAAGGGAGAGATGGGCCTTCTAACCTAAGTAGGTTATGTGTAAAAGGGAGATATGGTTTTGACTATATTAATAATGATGGAAGATTGACAAAACCACTCATAAGAAGAAAGGGTGTTGAAAAAACTTTAGATCTTGAAACTTTTGACTTTGATAAAATTTCCGATGTTTTTGAAGAGACCACTTGGGAAAATGCATTGAATATTGCAATTGAAGGTTTTAAAAAAATAAAAAAAATAGATGGTCCGGGAGCTTTAGCTGGATTTGGTTGTGCTAAAGGTTCTAATGAAGAGGCTTATCTATTTCAAAAATTAATAAGAACAGGTTTTAATACCAATAATGTTGATCACTGTACTAGACTGTGCCATGCATCATCAGTCGNGGCTTTACTAGAAATGATAGGNTCTGGAGCAGTGTCAAACCAAGTTGCAGATGTTACTGAAGCCGATGTGATGATTGTTATAGGTGCTAACCCCACTGTGAACCACCCTGTTGCTGCAACATTCATGAAAAATGCTGCTAAAGATGGAAAAACATTAATTGTTATGGATCCTCGAAGTAATGATTTAGCGCGACATGCTCATCATTTTTTGCAATTTAAAACAGATACGGACATTGCACTCTTGAATGGAATTATGAAATCAATAATTGATCAAAATTTNGTTGATGAAAAGTTTATAGTTGAAAGAACTCGTGACTTTGAAAAATTATCCAAACACTTAGAAGATTATGCTCCTCAAAAAGTATCAAAAATTTGCGGAGTCTCAACGGAAAAAATTAATGAAATTGCCCGTATTTATGCAACTGCGCCAGCTGCAATAATTTTTTGGGGTATGGGAATTTCTCAACATATTCATGGCACCGACAATGCCCGGGCACTTATTTCTTTATCTCTAATGACAGGACAAATAGGTAGACCTGGTACAGGTCTTCACCCGCTGAGAGGACAAAATAATGTGCAAGGCGCATCGGATTCAGGCTTAATTCCNATGGTCTTTCCTGACTATCAAAGAGTTGATGATTCGGATGCTAATACCTTCTTTGAAAATTTTTGGGGTACAAGTTTAGATAAGGCACCAGGACTTACAGTTGTGGAGATAATGAATGAGATTGCAGAAAATAAATTGAAGGGTTTATATGTTATGGGTGAAAACCCAGCCATGTCTGATCCTGATTTAAATCATGCACGAAAAGCATTAAGCTCCTTACAACACCTAGTTGTGCAAGATATTTTTTTAACAGAAACTGCTTTCTATGCTGATGTAATTTTGCCAGCATCTGCTTTCCCTGAAAAAACTGGAACTTTCACTAATACCGATCGCAGAGTTCAGTTAGGGCGTCAAGCTGTTGACCCGCCTGGTGAAGCTAAACAAGACTTATGGATAATTCAACAAATTGCAAATGGAGTAGGATTGTCATGGAACTATGATGGACCAGAAGATGTTTTTGNGGAGATGACAAAGTGCATGCCTAGTATCGCTGGTATAACTTGGGATAGATTGGAAAAAGATCAGTCTGTTACTTACCCATGTACTTCTAAAACAGATCCTGGTCAACCGGTAATCTTCACTGAATCTTTCCCAACCAAGGATGGCTTAGCTACATTCATGCCATCTACCTTCTCAAATGCTGATGAACTTCCAGATGATAAATTTAATTTTATACTCATTACTGGAAGACAGCTTGAGCATTGGCATACTGGCGCAATGACAAGAAGAGCAAGTATGTTAGATGAAATTGAACCAGATCCTACAGCAAGTCTATGTAGCACAGATATGAAACAACTTGGAATTACCGAAGGAGATTTAATTACAGTTGAATCCAGAAGAGGAAAAATAGATGTTTATGCTCGAAGGGATGATAGTTTACAGTCCAATCAAATATTTATTGCATTCTGTTTTGTTGAATCAGCTGCAAACCTGTTAACTAATGCCGCCCTAGATCCTGATGCTAAAATTCCGGAATTTAAGTTCTGTGCGGTGAAAGTTACCAATAATTCTAAACACTAAACTGTGAATACAAAAAAAACTTTAGAAGAATTTNTTTCTTATATTAAAGAGTGTCTGAAGTCTGAAGATTATGATGATGCTTTAAAAACTTTACTGACTGCCATAGAAGTTTATCCTGACCAGCCTCCTCTTCTTATAAATGTTGGAAACATATATAAATGCATAGGTGATTATAAACAGGCAGAGAATTATTATAAAAAAGTCTTAGAAATAAAGAATTCAAAAGAAGCCCATAATAATCTATCAGTTGTATATTTAGAAACAAGCTTGCTTGAACAATCGATTCTGCATGCAAAAAAAGCGATACAAATAGACTCTAACTATGTTGAGGCTTATTATAATTTAGCACTGACTTATGAAAAAACAGGTGAATATAAAAGTGCAAAGAAAAATATTGATCATATTCTGAAAACTGACGCAAACAATCCTAACGCTATTGTTTTGCTTTTCAGAATTCTTCAAAATACATGCGATTGGAAAAATCTAGAACCAATTGAAAATAAATTAAATAACATGATAGAGGTTGGCGTGGAACACCCTTTTATGCAAATAAGTAGGTCTGAAGACTTGGAAACTAATTACAAAGTTGCAAAATCATGGGCAAGAAAAAATTCTCTACAATTTACTAAACAATCTAAACTCCATCAAACAAAAAATAATAAAAAAGTTAGGATAGGGTACATTTGTGGAGAATTGAGAGATCACCCGACTTTTTATTTAATTAAAAATTTGTTTAAATCTCATAACGCCAAGAAGTTTGATATTTTTATTTTTTCTTCTAATCATGATGTTGAAATAAAATCCAAATTACAAAAAAATGTGTGTGAGTTTTTTGATATAACCAATAATAGTGATGTAGAGGCTATAGATATAATCAATGACTGTAATTTGGACATACTTATAGACCTTTCAGTAGTCATTTCAAATAATCGTATCAATATATCGAGGGCTA